>CAZYWD010000030.1:0-6712 GCA_964651795.1 uncultured Muribaculaceae bacterium | reverse complement strand
AAAGTAGGTAAAGAATTAATAGAAATATATAAAAGTTTAATATAAAGAATTAATATAGATTTAGTAATATACTAAATCTTTTTAATTTATTAAAATAATGATATAATTAAATAAGGTGATAATATGAAAAAAAATCTTACAATAATAATTCTATCTATAATACTATTAATATTAGTAATAGGAACTTTATTATATAATAATTTAAAATTAAAAACATTTGAATCAAATATATTTTATATGGATACATATATAAATGTAAAAATATATGAGAATGATTCTAAAAAAGCTAATAAAGCTTTAAAAGAAGTTGAAAATATATTTAGTGAATATCATAAATTAACAGATAAATATAATTCTTATCAAGGTATAAATAATCTATATACAATAAATAATAATGTATTAACACACAACTATTTAAAAATAGATGAAAAACTATATAAATTGATAGAATATGGTATATCTTTATATGAAAAATCAAATGGTAAAGTAGATATAAGTATGGGTAATGTAATTGATATATGGGCTGGATATAGAGCATCTGGCTTAGGTATACCAACAATAGAAGAATTAAAATATGTAAATTTTAATAATATAAAAGAAATAGAATTAAAGGATAATAATTTAATAAAAAATAACAATTTAAATATAGATTTAGGTTCAATTGCTAAAGGATATACTACAGAAATTGCTAAAGAATATTTAGAAAGCATCGATATAGATAAATATATAATAAATGCTGGTGGAAATGTAGTAGTAGGCAAAAAAAATAATAAAGATTTATATAAAATTGGATTAGAAAATCCTAATAACAATGGTGATATTTATAAAGTAATAAAAACTTCTAATAAAGCTATTGTAACTAGTGGAAGTAATGAAAGATACTATGAATATGATGGTAAAAAATATAGTCATATAATAGATCCTGTTACTTTATTTCCAACTAATTATATGAAGAGTGTTACTGTAGTAACAGATGATTCTAGTTATGGAGATTTCTTATCTACTTATTTATTCTTACTATCAGTAGAAGATGGTAAAAAAATAGTAGAAAGTTTAGATAATGTAGAAGCAATCTGGTACTTAAATGATGATACTTATATAACATCTAAAGGATTTAATAAATATGAATAAAAATGATATATTATTAATAATAAGCTTATTAATAATAAGTTTTATAATAATGTTTACAATGAATTTAACTACTAAAAAAGGTACTATCGCAACAGTATATTATGATTCTAAATTAGTAAAAGAAATAGACTTAAATAAAAATGCAGAATATGATGTAAAAGGATATAATGGAAATATTCATATAGTAGTTAAAGATAATAAAATAAAAGTAGAAGAAGAAACAAGCCCATTACATTTATGTTCTAAACAAGGATTTATTCAAAATAGTACAGATACAATAGTTTGTTTACCAAACAAAATAGTAATAAAAATAAATACTGATGAATTAGATACGGTGATATAATGAAAAAAGAAATAAGAATATCAGCTTTATTAGGACTATCAATAGTACTTAGTATATTAGAAAGTTTAATACCTATATTTAATATACCAGGTGTTAAACTAGGACTTGCTAATATAGTTGTTTTAACAGTATTATATGTTTATAGTTTTAAAGATGCTTTATTAGTATCACTTATTAGAGTATTATTTATAGGAGTATTAAGAACGGGATTTGGTATTACATTTCTATTTAGTATTGTAGGTGCTATTTTAAGTATAATAATGATGTATTTAGCTAAAAAAACAAAACTATCAATTATAGGTGTTAGTATAATTGGATCAATCACACATAGTTTAGGACAAATATTAGTAGCAGTTTTATTACTTAATGCTAATTTAATATACTATTTACCATATATAATAGTATTTTCAATTATAACTGGTACTATTATTGGAATAATAAGCAAAGAAAATATAAAATTTTTAAATAACAAATAAATTTCACGAGAAATACATAATTATTAGTTATTATATTTAACAAAGGAAGTGTTTTTATGAAAATTTTAGTAGTAGATGATGAAATATTAATAAGAAATGTTATTAAAGAATATTTAATTAATGAAAAATATAGTTATGTTGAAGCTAAAAATGGTGAAGAAGCTATTGAAATAGTAAAAAAACATAAAGATATTGACTTAATTATAATGGATATAATGATGCCAGAAATGGATGGATTTACTGCATCAAAAGAGATAAAAAAAATAAAAGATATTCCAATCATTATGTTATCTGCTAGAAAAGAAGAATACGATAAGTTATTAGGATTTGATATTGGAATAGATGATTATATAACTAAACCATTTAGTCCTAAAGAACTAGTTGCTAGAATTAAAGCTGTTAGTAAAAGAAAATTAAATGATGATTCAGAAATGTTTATATATAATAATTTAATAGTTGATTATAAAGGACATACTGTAAAAATAGATAATGAAGAGCTTAAATTAACTCCAAAAGAATATGAATTATTGTGCTACTTTATTAAAAATAAAGGTATTGCTTTAAGTAGAGAACAATTATTAAATAATATTTGGAATTATGATTTTTATGGTGATTACAGAACAATAGATACTCATATTAAAATGTTAAGAAACAATTTAGGTATTTATAGAGATTTAATTAAAACAGTTAGAGCAGTAGGATACAAATTTGAAATTAACGAATAATATAAGAAATAAAATATGGGTATATTTAATAATATTTTCAGTAACTACTTTATCATTTTTATGGATTTTTCAAGTAATGTTTTTAGATAGTTACTATGAATGGATGAAAACTACAGAAATAAGTAAAATAGCTGATCAAATAAAAAACAATTATAATGGTGATTTAAGTGATTTAGATGATTTTTCTTTTAAACAAGGTATATGTATTGATGTAATATATGGTAATACTGAAATATATTCTTCTAATAGCTTAAATAGAGGATGTATTGGTCTTAATTCAAGAGATAACGAATATATAGAAAATAAAATAGATTTTAAAAATAGTGATAAAACTAAAAAAATATATAAATTATTGAATAGACAATTTGGTAATAAAATAGTTATGTGTGGGATAAAATTAGATCATGATATTTATGTTTTTATAAATTCATCAGTTGAAATATTATCTTCAACTACAGCTATATTAGCTAGTCAATTAGTATATGTTACTATATTAGTAATGTTATTATCATTAATAATTTCATATTTTATTTCTAAAAAAATATCAAAACCAATAGTTAAGATAAATAAAACAGCTAAAGAAATGTCAAAAGGTAATTATAATATTAAATTTGAGATTGATGATAATATTGAAGAATTAAATGAATTAGTTAAAACTTTAAATGAAACTAATGAAGAATTATCTAAAACAGATAGTATTAGAAGAGAGTTATTAGCGAATGTTTCTCATGATTTAAAAACTCCTTTAACTATGATTAAAGCTTATTCTGAAATGATTAGGGACTTATCTTATGAAGATAAGGAAAAGACTATGAATCATTTAAATACAATTATAGATGAAACTGATAGATTAAATTTATTAGTTAATGATATATTAGATTTATCTAAAATACAATCTAATACTGAAGAATTACATAAAGAAGAATTTGATTTAAATAAATTAATTAAATCAATTATAAATAGATTTGATTATTTAAAAGAAAATAATGTGTGCAAAATAAATTATAAAGAAAATAAGAATATAATAATAAATGCAGATAAGAAAAAAATAGAACAAGTCATTTATAATTTAATTAGTAATGCTTCTAATTATGTAGGTAAAGATAAAAAAATTATAATTAATTTAATTGATTTAGGTAATAAATATCGTGTTGAAGTAATAGATCATGGTAAAGGTATATCAGAAAATGATTTAAAATTAATATGGGATAAATATTATAAAATAGATAAAACCCATAATAGAAATAATATAGGTACAGGTTTAGGTTTATCTATAGTTAAAAATATATTAGAATTACATAATTTTAATTATGGTGTTGATTCTATCGAAACTAAAGGAACTACTTTCTATTTTGAAATAGAAAAATAGTTCTTTTTTAATAAAAAAATGTTATAATTATATATAGGTGATAGTATGATATATCTTTTATATGGAACACAAAATTATTTAATAGATGAAAAAATTAAAGAAATAATTAAAGAAAATAAAATAGATAAATATAATATTGAACAATTTGATTTAGAAAATAATTCTATAAGAGAAATAATAGATAGTTCAAATACATTATCATTATTTGCAGATAAAAAGATCTTAATAATAGATAATAGTTTTATATTTACAGGATCAACTAAAAAAATAGATGAAAAAGATATATTATTATTAGATAACTATTTAGATAATATAAATGATAATACAATTATTATATTTAAAGTTAATAATGAAAAATTAGATTCTAGAAAAAAAATAGTAACAAAAATAAAAAAAGTTGCTAAAATAATAGAATTTAATAAATTACTAGATATAAATTCTAAAATAAAAGAGTTATTTGAACCTTATAAGATAGATAATAATGTTATTAAATACTTTATTGATAGAGTTGGAACAGATATGGAACTTATTAGTAAAGAAATAGAAAAAATTAAAACATATAAAGATCAAGATAAAAATATAAATGAAAATGATATTACTAATTTAACAAATAAAAATATAAATACAGATATATTCTATTTATTAGATAATATATTAAATAATAATAAAGAAAAAGCTATTGAAAGCTATAATGAAATGATAAAAATAGGGGAAGAACCTATAAAAATATTAGTTATGTTAGCAAATCAATTTAGATTAATTTATCAAGTAAAAGAATTATCTAAAAAAGGTTATAGAGAATATGATATTATGGATATACTAGATCAAAAACAATTTACCATTAAAAAAGCAGTTGAAAGAATATCTAAGTATAAAGATACTGAATTATTAAAATATATAAATGATTTAGCCGAATTAGATATTAATATTAAAAGTGGGTTAATAGATAAAAATATAGGATTAGAATTATTTATATTAAACATTAAAAAAGAGACTTTATAGTCTCTTTAAAATTCCATATTCATTAAATCGTCATCATCTTCTTCAACAACAACTTTTTTAGGTTCTTCAACCGGTTTTTCAATAACTGGTTCAGGTTGTTTTTCAACTATTGGTTCTTCTTTTATTTCAGGTTTAACTTCTATAGTAGGTTCAACCACTGGTTTTTCTTCAACCTTAGGTAGTTCAAATTCTATACTACTTTTTGGAGATTCAGTAATTGTAGCTTCTTGAGATATTTTAGTTGCTCTTAATGCTTCATTTAAATCATATTTACTTTCTTTTGGATCATCATTATCTAATTCAATTAATTTCAATACTTCTTCTAAAGTAGTTTCACCTTGAACTACTTTTTCTAATCCATCTTGAAGTAGAGTAGTAACATCAGAACTATATACTAAATGTCTTAATTTTTCTTTTGGAAGATTACTACTTATTGCATCTTTGATATCTTGATTAACAAGTAATACTTCATGGATAGCAATACGACCAGCGTAACCAGATCCACATTCTTCACAACCTTCAACAGTATATATTTCATCTACATCTTTATGTAAAACTTTTTTAAATAATTCTTTTTCATAATCATTTGTTTTCTTTTTTGACTTACATTTTGGACATAGTTTACGAGCTAATTTTTGTGAAACAATACCAGTCAAGGCAGAAGCAAGTAGGTATCTTTCAACATCCATATCTAATAGTCTCTCAATAGTATTTAATGAGTTATTAGTATGTATTGTAGATAAAACTATATGTCCAGTAATAGAAGCTCTAACAGCTATTTTAGCAGTTTCAGTATCACGAATTTCTCCTACCATTATAACATTAGGGTCTTGACGTAATATTGATCTTAGAGCAGTTGCAAATGTTAAACCAATTTCACTATTAGTTTGGACTTGGTTAACACCTTCAATATTCATTTCTATTGGATCTTCAACTGTAATTATGTTTGTGTCTTCTTTATTTAATTTTTGTAATATAGAATAAACTGTAGTTGATTTACCAGTACCAGTAGCACCAGTAACTAATATAATACCATTAGGTAAACTAATCATTTTCATTATTTTTTCAAAGTTACTTTCACTAAAACCTAAAAATTCTAATCCACTAGAACTCATAGAGTAATCTAAGATACGAATAACTATTTTTTCACCATTCAAAGTAGGTAAGCAAGATACACGAAGGTCTAAATTTAACCCTTGAATTGTAGCTTTAATCGCACCATCTTGAGGTAATCTTGATTCGGTAATATTCATACCCGCCAAAATTTTAACACGAGTAACTAAGTTTTTCTTAATAGAATTAGGTACTTCAGAGTAGTCACTTAATGAACCATCCATTCTTATTCTTATTTTCATAAAATCTTCATGTGGATCAAAGTGAATATCACTCGCACCTTTTTTACTAGCATCAACAAGTATTTCATTAACTACTTCAACTACAGGCATCTTATCGAAATCAAATTTCTTAAGCATTAAATTCATCCCCTTTTTAGTCCTAAATCACATTTTGGACTAGCTTTTATTCTTAATATATTATATAATATATTTAAGATAATTACAATAAAAAGGAGCAAATTTATGAAGAAAAGTAATAATAAGGGGTTTATGCTATTAGAAACACTAATTGTTTCAACAGTAATACTAAGTACTTTAGTATTTCTATACAT
>CAZYWD010000029.1:0-6765 GCA_964651795.1 uncultured Muribaculaceae bacterium | reverse complement strand
TATTTGTTGCGAGTGTGGCGAAATTGGCAGACGCGCTAGACTTAGGATCTAGTGTCACACGACATGGGGGTTCAAGTCCCTTCACTCGCACCAATAGAAAAATTAAAAGACTATTAAGTCTTTTTTTATTATTTTATTAACCTATGACTAATTCGTATAACTATAATACAATCTTATAGAAAAAGGTAATATAAAACCATAACACAAGTTATGGTTTATTTATTTATCATATTAAGTAAGTTTATTTTAAATATGTCTTTTTCTGAATGTTCTTTTGATACCATTACACCTTTATATGTTACTAATTCTGATTGGTGACCTTCAGTTAAGATATTTTCGGGAGTTAACTTATCAAGCATTACTATCTTTTCTTTTTCATAAACTAAGTAGTGCAACTTTATTTCACCATGTACTTTTGAAAATAAAGCATCAGTTGGTAATTTTAATTCATATGTTTTTGTATTCTTTTCTTTATTAGTAGAAACAATTTCACCTAAAAAATTACCATCTTTTAATTTTGGATAAAAATCAAAATATAGTTTTTTATAAGCTAACATATTATATTTTTTTAATGATCTTTCAAGTTTATGAAATTCATTTTCATTTATGTACTCAAACACATATGCTTCTCTCATAAAGATGCCTCCCTATTATCTTAATATATAATATCATATTATTTGGCCTAAAGTCAATTAAGCCAATGTAAACTTTACAAAAGAAAAATGTAGATAAACTACATTTTAACTTAATTGTCTTGAATTTGTATCTTCTATAGATTCTACAGCTGCAAGTAACTCTGATTTAATACTTTTTAAATTATTAATACTTGAAGT
Source organism: uncultured Muribaculaceae bacterium (assembly GCA_964651795.1). Classification (GTDB taxonomy): domain Bacteria; phylum Bacillota_I; class Bacilli_A; order RF39; family UBA660; genus CAJOJO01. The sequence continues at coordinate 5,932 of CAZYWD010000029.1, read as the reverse complement.
ATAATCTATTGTTTCTATTGATTCAAGTGGTTCAAATTCTTCCCAAGATCCATCATCACCAGGTGTTGGTTCTGTTGGTACAGTTGGAACCGCTGGATCTGGTAGATATGGTTGTTCAATTATTACTTCTTCATTATCAACTGGTACATCCGGTACATCATCATATACTGGAGATAATGGTGGTAAAGTAGCATCTAGAGCTAATCTATCAGCTAATCCTTTATCATATCCTTCATTATACCCTGCAACATAACTTGCATTTGATGAATTAGGATTTTTTGAATTTTTCTTATTTCCATCTGAATATCCAGCTGCATAACCATTATTATATTGACCTGAATCTGCTTCAGGACCATTAACCACAATATTGCCATCTGTATCTTTTATGACATGGTTTGGATCATTTTGAGCCATTCTATCAAATTCAGCTTTCTTAGCAGCTTCATACTCTGCTTGAGTTTTTGCACCATATTTTGCTAATTCAGCATTTGATACATTTACACCATTACTAAATGTTGTATATGAATTATTTGCTGAACCACCTTTTTTTGTAGCTACATTAGCACCTATAGCATTTGTAAACTTCTCATTAGGATTATATCCTCTAGTTTTAGTAAGCGCTAATTCTTCTATTTCCTTTTCCAGTTGAACACCTGTCTTTAATTCTTCTTCAGAAATTGAAGATAAATCTTGACTAGTATATTCTCTTGAAATTTCTAGTTTTTCTTCAACAGCATTATAGATTGAAGTAAATTCTTCAGCTCTTTCAGTTTTATCTTTTACTCCATCTTCTTTTGCCATATCACAGCTAATCTTACCATCTTCATTTAATATTACATTAACATCTGTTGGTAAAATAGAATTATTTGAAATCATATCAGCAACAAACATTAATCTATAAGTAAATTCGTTTACTGACATTGTATAAAGATTTGCATCTCTATTTATATAATTTGAAATAATATATTCTTTAATTTCATTTCCAACTGATTTTTTATCAGATGAACTGTTATATTGTGCTAAATAATCAACAAATTTTTGAATTGCTTCTCTACTATCTTTATCTGCAATAATTGTTGTATAGTCTATTTTTGTATCTTCTTTTGCTGTTAAAGCATCAGTCATAAATACTCTAGCACAATACATATAATTGTCAGTTATAGTTTCAGCTGTTTTTGTTGTATAGCTTAATCTAGCATAATCAATTGGATCAATTTCTTCTATATTCATTACCATATAGAAATCCATTAATTGTTCAATTGTTACTAATGATTCTTCTTTTTCATTAGCAATAGCGATTTCATCTTCTGTCATAATATCTTTAACAGGAATACCTTTTGATAAAGCATCTGCTATAAAATCTGACATTCTATTAACTAATTCAATATTATCATTACAATCAAATTCTAAGTTTTCACTTAATACTTTTTCTTGAATAATTGGTTTTTCTTCAACAACATTTTCAGACACTACTTCTACTGGTTGCTCTACTTCTACAGCAACAGGTGCGATAGGTTGTTCTGTTTTTCCACAAGAAGTTAAAGTACCACTTGTAACTGCTACTGCAGTTAAAAGAATTCCAGAAGTAATACCAGCTATCATTGCTTTTTTTCTTGTAAATACTCTAGGAGAAACCACTTCTAAAGTGGCTCCTTCTTTAGTATTTTCCTTTAATTTATTTATTCTATGATCAATATCTCTTTTGACATCATCCTCACCAGAAATTAACTCTGATAACATATTAAATCTATTTTCTAGTTCTCCAATATCTTTTATAGAATTAGTACCTAGTAATTCCAAATGTCTTAAGCTTTTTTCTATTGATTTAAATTTACTATTTTGATCCATATTCAACACCCTCTCATTCAAAGTATTTTTTTATTATTTTTCTTTTTTATTTCCAGTATAATTATATCCTGCATTTAATAATGTAGAATCATTATATATACTCCATTTAATGTCTGTTGTACCTTCTACATAAGTTCTTGTTTTATAACTATAATATTTAGTTTCAAAATCTTTATATACAGGTGTTTTACTTATTATCTTAACATTATAACCTGTAATTGTTTCAACAGTAGTTGATAAATTTATAGTTTTATATGAAGAATTCGTACATTCATAAGTAGATAAATTTACACTTGAAGTACCTACAACATATTTTTTATAAATCATTCCAGTAGTTGAACTACAAGAATCATTACATGTTTCATCAGTAAATCTAACAAATTCATATTTTTCAGTACTTGTGTTTGTTGGAACAGAATATAAAGTAACTAAACCTGCATATTGCCATTCTCCATTATATTGTTTAGCAGTACCACTTGATACATACTCCCACTTATTACATACTAATATTGTTTCAGTACCAGTATTAACTACTTTTTTACCATAAATTGGATTATCATAATCATATGCCTTTTTAACATTATAACCAATTAATTTCTTTTCAGTAACAGTCTTAACTCTAACAGATACTGTACTTGAAGCACTTACCTCAGTAGTAGACCATTCTGACCAATCAGATTCATTATAATATCCTTCTGTTGTTTTCTTGTATTCGTAAAGATATTCTTTTTGAACTGGTGTTGGAGTTGGTGTAGGTGTTGGTTTAACAACTACTGTATTTGTATTAACTACTGTATTAGTAGTTTTCTTTGCAGAATATACAGTTGGACTACTAACATCTGCTTTATTTTTTTCACATAATGTTGTAGAACAATAATCATAACATCCCATGTAAACTAATAAATAGTTTTCTTCTTTTCCACATTTTAAATTAACTTTCATGATGAATTCTTCATCATATTTTGTAATTTCTACATATGATTCTTTTAAATCACATGTTTTTCCATCCTTATCAGTAAATGGTAGAATAATTTTCTTTTCTAACATTTCACCTAAAGTCATAGAAACTTTATCACCAACATTTTTTGGTAATCTTGGTGTAGTATAGTAACTCTTAGCTGCATCTTTCATTGAGATAATATTCTCATTAAAAATACGATCAGTAAGCACAGATAAATCAGTATTTTCAATACTATTCACCGCATTCTTTAAATCACTTTTTAATGGAAATAGCCATATTAATATAAATATAAATAAGGCCACAAATAAGAATTGTAAAATCACATTCTTAATTGAAAAATTTGTTTGCTCGTTATACATAAATAACCCCCCTTTGATTTATGCCGAGTATATTAACACAAAGTTATTGATTTGTCAATTCCAAATCTGATATTTTCTAAATTTTGTCGAACATTTGTTGGTTTTTAATAAAATATCAACTTTTTGTTGATATATAAAATATACCACATTTTAAGGAAAAAGTCAAATTTTGAGGCGAACAATCGTACTACCTTCATTCATAAAATCTATACCATATTCTAGTACTAATTTGTGTTTACTTAAAACATCTTTAGTTTCAGCTCTAAGAGCCCCTGTTCCAATACCATGTATTATTTGTATTGTCCCATTTTTCATTTTAATATTATCTCTTATAAAGTCATTTATTAAAACTCTAGCAGTATCTCTCGTTTCACCATGCAAATCTAAACTAGGAAGATGATTAGTAAATATATTATTTAAGATCATTCATTTTCTCTTTTATTTCTTCTAAGGTAAACATTGAATTTTTACTACCTAATCTAGTAACTGATAATCCTGCCACTATATTAGCAAACTTTAATGTTTCTTCAAGTGGTAATTTTTTTGCTATTCCATAAGTAAATGCTCCATGGAATATATCGCCAGCTCCAGTTGTATCAATAGCATCCATTTTTATACCTGGTATTTTTTTAAAATGATCATTTATTTCATATACACAGCCATTACTTTCTAAAGTAACAATTATTTTACCATCAAATTCTTGTTTTAAAGCTTGCCATATTAAATCATATGAATAATCATCTTTATCATCAAATTTAAAATCTGCTACTGTCTCAGCAAATTCTTTTGAACAAACTACATAATCAACCATTTTGCATAGTTCAATTATCTCATCAGTTGGTCTTCCTGCATCAATAATACTTATTGCATCAGGATTTTCTTTTATGATTTTTTTAGATAATTCAGGTTCTTGACCATCTATTAATATAATATCGGGTTTAAAATCTATATCAACATCATGCATTTTAAGTTTATTTGATCTATAAGTTAATATTGTTCTACTACCTGTAGACATATTAGCAATTATAAAACTAGATGTAGTTTTATATCTTTCATTATATTCAATATATCTAGTATCTACATTAACACTTTCTAGTTCTTCTTTAATATATTTTCCATATTCATCATTACCAACAACACCTAAGAATGTTACATCCATTCCCCATTTACCTAATAAATAAGCAGCATTGTTAGCGGGACCACCACCACATTCTAATATTCCTTCTAATCTATTCTTTGTATTTTCTTTTATGAATTTTTCGACAGGAATTGTTATATCATATGCGGCATGTCCTATGCATATTACTTTCATATTATCACCTATATTAATTATATAATAAAAATGATACTATAACAATTGATTTTACAAATGTTTACAAGTTATTTATCATTAAGTTAAAAAATATATCTAAATTACTCTTAGTTTAATAAATATATTATTTGTTTCTTTATATTATTATATTTTTATATAATTTAAAATACTTTCTAAAAAACAATTATCTTTCATTTCATTTATAGCAAAACATTTTTTACCTAAATCTTTAAATGAAGCACCGCACGAATATAATTTTTTCTATCTATTATAATAAATCTATCATGGAATGTTTCAATATTTTTAAATTGCACATTACTATATTCTTGTTTATACTTCTTAACTAATGTTTCATTTATATTTTTAGATATTATAATTATATTTTTATTTATTTCACTTAATATTTTTAAAAGTTCTTTTCCAGCATAATTATCTATTATAATTATTTCTTCTTCAGAAGACTCAAATATTTTCATTAGAACATAATATGAATCAAACAATTCATTTTCAAAAAACAAATAATTTTTAGTGATTTCTTTTGAATCAAATTTATCAAACAATTCATTTAATCTTTTAGTATTTTCATCCACTTTATATTCAAGTAATAACATCCTATTTGGCAAGATTATTTTATTATAATTGATATAATGTCTCATTTTAACAAATATATCCATAATTTGAATAGATACGTTAGTTGCTACATTAGATTTTAATATTGTAGCAAGCATATATAAACCTTGCTCTGTAAAAACTCTGGGATTATTTTTGGATTTATTACTTATATTTGCGGTCGAAAATTTCGACCACAAATTATTTAATTCATCATTTGTTAAAACCCAACTAAATCTTTCAGAAAATTTTTGTGGATTATTTTTTACTGCTTCATTAATTCTTTTTGTCTCTACTTGATATAGTCTTGCTATATCAGAATCTAACATTACCTCCACTCCTCTTACATTATAAATCATTTTTTCTATGCATAATTCTTTTTCTATTATTTCGTTCATTAAAAGCCTCCTTTTGAAATATAAAAAAAGAGTATACCCCCATTTAAAGGTATACTCCGCATCATGTATATTCATTTTCTTGCCTTAAAAAAACATACTTTATCGTCTAAATTGTCATATTAACTTGGCAAGTAATCAATACAATTACATTATATCGAGCTAGTATTTTTTTGTCAATAAATATTAAAAAAAAAGATTAAGAATATAATATTTATATAATCTTAATCTTTATTTAGTTCTATCTTATTTATTTTCTTTTAATGCAGCTTGTGCTGCAGCTAATCTTGCTATTGGAACTCTATATGGAGAACAAGATACATAAGTTAAACCTATATTATGACAGAATTCTACTGAAGCAGGATCTCCACCATGTTCACCACAGATTCCCAATTTAATATCAGGTCTTGTTTGTCTACCTTTATCAGCAGCCATTTTAACTAATTCT
>CAZYWD010000028.1:592-6844 GCA_964651795.1 uncultured Muribaculaceae bacterium | reverse complement strand
ATACTCATATTATTCACCATTAAGTATATTAAATACTTCTTCTACTTTCATATCTGATTTATTATTATAAAATGGTTTTAAATGTAAGTGAAAATGTTTTACTTCTTGAATATCACCATTATTTTGTATTAAAGTTAATCCATCAATATTAAGTTTGTCTTCTAATTTCTTCTTTAATTTTTTAGAAACCTCCATAATATGTATTAAAGTTTCATTATCAATTTCATCTAAATCTTTAAAATGCTTTTTAGGTATTATTAAAGTATGTCCATTACTATCTGGATTAATATCTAAAAAAGCAATAACTACATCATCTTCATATATTTTATATGATGGAATAACTCCTTCAATTATTTTACAAAAAACACAATCCATATTTATCATCTCCTTTTAAATTATATCAAATAATTATTAAAAAATAAACATATAATTAAGTATGAAAAAAGTTATAATAGGAATTGTTAGTAGGTCTATTCATTCATCTAGTGATAGAAATATGCTAGGTGTTTATGAAAGTTATATTAGAAGTGTTATAAAAGGAAAGGGTATACCTTTAATTATTTCACCCACTAAAGATATGGAATATGAATTATTTAATAAGCATGTTGAATTAAATGAAGAAGAAATAGATGATTTAAACTATATTTTGAAATTATGTGATGGAATAATTATGCCAGGAGGAGATAAGGCTTATAAATATGATTATCATATATTAGATTATTGTATACAAAATGATATACCAGTACTTGGAATTTGTTTAGGAATGCAGATAATGTGTTCTAATAATAATGAATTTATACCAGTATATAACCATTATTTAACTGATCATAAAATAGAGATAGATAAAAATTCTTTATTATATAATATTTTTAATAAAGAAATAATGTATGTAAATAGTAGACATAAAGAACAAGTTAAAAATAGTGGGAATTATAGAGTAGTTGCCAGAAGTGATGATGAAGTAATAGAAGCAGTAGAACTAGATTCTAATACATTTAATTTGGGAGTTGAGTGGCACCCAGAAGACATGAAAGATAATCAAATATTATTTGATAAATTTATTGAAATAGTAAAAAAACAAAAGAAATAACTTTTGTTTTTTAGTGAATACTGCGAGTATTCTATTTAATTATGAATTTATAATGAAAATTTATACAAAAATTTAAAAATGTGTTAAAATATATATAGGTGATAATATGAATATAGAAGATATAAAAATAAAAAAAGATTTAAATATAGTATTTATGGGTACTCCTGATTTTGCTGTACCAGTATTACAAGGATTAATTGATAATTATAAAGTAAAAGCTGTAGTTACTCAACCTGATAAACCAGTAGGTAGAGATGGTGTAATTAAAAAAACACCGATTAAAAAGTTAGCAGAAGAAAACATGATTCTTGTATTACAACCAGAAAATTTAAAAGAAGAATGGAAATTAGTATCTGAACTTCATCCTAACTTAATAGTTACTTGTGCATATGGTCAAATTGTACCAAGAGAATTATTAGTATATCCTGAATATGGTTGTATTAATGTTCATGCTTCATTATTACCAAAATTAAGAGGTGGTGCTCCAATACATAGAGCAATAATTAATGGATATAGTGAAACAGGTATGACTATTATGTATATGGCACCAAGTTTAGATACAGGAGATATCATAACTCAAAAATCTATTAAAATAGAAAATGATGATACAGCTAGTACATTGCATGATAAATTAAGTGTATTAGGTAGAGATTTATTATTAGAAACAATCCCAAGTATTGTTAATGGTACAAGTACTAGAACAAAACAAAATGAAGAAGAATCAACATATGCTTCTAATATAAGTAAAGAAGATGAAAAAATAGATTTTAGTAAAACTAAAAGACAAATATATAATCAAGTAAGAGGATTAAATAGTTGGCCAGGTGCTTATACAGTATTACAAGGAAAAAGAATTAAAGTATGGGAATGTCATACTACAGATGAGAGTTATTCTAATATGTTAGATGGTAAAATAACTAGATTATATCCAGATGGAATAGGAGTTAAATGCTCTAATGGAGAATTAGTTTTAACGACAATTCAGGTAGAAGGAAAACCAAAAATGAAAGCAACTGACTATTTAAATGGAATTCAAGATAAAGAAAATTTAATAGGTCAAGTTTTTGAATAAGGTGATTTTATGAAGGAAAAAATAGAAAAATTTAAGGAACTTTGGGCTGTTCCTAGATATAAAGCAATAATTAAGTTAATAATGTTTTTTATCTTTTTTGCAATAATATTTTTAATAATGTTTATAATGTCTTTTTTTGCAGAAGAAGAACCCATTGAAATAAAAAAATCTACTATAGAAAATTTTACATCAATGGAAAATTATGAATATACTTATGAAATAAATTATATTATAAATAAAGAAACATTAACTAAAGAGATAAAAGGTACTAAATATGATAATACAAATACTTTTAAAATATTATCAGATAAATATTATATCGAAAATAATATAATATTAAATAGTAATAAAGAAATAGTTAACAATATAAATGAATATGATTTAATAGAATTAGAACCAATTAATATAGTTACAAAATTAAACGAAATAGAAAATAAAAATATAACTACATATAATGATGGTAAAATAAAAACAGAATATAATAGCGATTTATATAGTATTACAACTTATGAGGAAGATAATTATATTTATGAAATAGATTTGGATTTAACAAACAAAATAAAAGAAACAAATAACAAAATAACATATTATTCAATAAAAATTACTTATACAAATATTAATAATATTAATAGTTATGATTGATTTTTGTTATAAAATATGGTAAAGTGTTATATAGATTTGGAGGATTATTTATGATGACATTTTTAATAATTATCTCAATATTATTAATTGCTGTTGTTTTACTACAAGCTGGTAAAGCTGAAAGTGCTATGGGAGCACTTACTGGTGGAAACGATAGTTTATTTAAAAATCGTAAAGAAAGAGGCGGAGAGTTATTCATAACTAGATTAACTTTTGCTTTAGGAACTGCATTCTTTCTAATATGTTTATATATGGGATTTTAAAAAAGTAAACAAATGTTCGAATAAGTATTTGAATATTTGTTTTTTTGTGCTATAATTAAAGTGGTGATAATATGTATTCATATATAAAAGGAATAGTAACAGAAATAAATAGTGATACAATTACGATTGATAATAATGGTATAGGATATTTAATCTATACAGGAAATCCATATCAATTTAGATTAAACGAAGATAGTAAAGTTTATATTTATCAAAATGTAAGAGAAGATGAATTAACTTTATATGGTTTTATTTCTAAAGAAGAAAAAGATTTATTTTTAAAATTAATATCAGTAAAAGGATTAGGACCTAAAATGGCTATTCCTATGTTAGCAACTGGATCTATTGATGGAATAATGGATGCTATTGAAAGAGAAAATATATTATATTTAAAGAATTTTCCTAAAATAGGTGATAAAGTAGCTCGACAAATAATATTAGACTTGAAAGGCAAATTAACACATGATACAATAAATAGTGTTGGTAATGAAGAATTAGTAGAAACTCTAAAATCATTGGGATATAAACAAAATGATATAAAGAGAATATTACCAAATATTAAAACAGAAAAGTTAGAAGATCAAGTAAAAGAATCTTTAAAATTATTAATGAAATGAGGTTAACAAAATGGAAAATAATAAAATAATTAAAATGGCAGATCCAAATAGGTATATTTCTTTCAAAGAAATGAAAAGCTTTTTTTCTGGTGATTTATTACATGCATTTAATGTTGATATGAATGTAACAAATGAAGAATTAATGGAAATACATAACATTATGTATGATTTTGCAATACTAATTAATAAAGATCCAATCAAATTTATTAAAGAGTACTTATTAAGCTTATTAACTGATTGTTTAAAATATAGCTCAATTTCACTTGATGGATTTGTTGAAACAGCTAATAATATGAATTTTCCTGATGAAATAGTAAATAAGATTAAATGTATACATAAAGTTAGATAATATAACAAAATAGGGTGATATATATGGATGAAAGAATAGTAACTAATCATGAATTACAAGAAGATAGCTTTGAAAAAAGTATTAGACCAGATAGTATTGATGAATATATTGGTCAAAAAGAAGTAAAAGAAAATATTGATATTTTTATTAAAGCTGCAAAAATGAGAAATGAGCCTTTAGATCATGTTCTTTTATATGGTCCACCTGGTTTAGGAAAAACTACTTTAGCATACATTATAGCTAATGAACTGGGAACAAACATTAAAACAACTAGTGGTCCTGCAATAGAAAAAAGTGGTGATTTAGCAGCTATTTTATCTACCTTAGAACCTGGAGATGTTTTATTTATTGATGAAATACATAGGATGCCTAGATTTATTGAAGAAATGTTATATTCTGCTATGGAAGATTATGTAATAGATATAGTAGTAGGTACAGATTCTAGTAGTAGAAGCATTAGAATAGATTTACCACCATTTACTTTAGTAGGTGCTACTACTAGAGCTGGTGATTTATCTAGTCCATTAAGAGATAGATTTGGTATAGTATCAAGACTTAATTTTTATACTGAGGATGAATTAACAGAAATAATTAAAAGAACTAGTCGTGTATTAGATACTCCAATCGAAGAAGATACTGCTTTAGAACTTGCTAGAAGAAGTAGAGGAACTCCTAGAATTGCTAATAGATTATTTAAAAGAGTTAGAGATTTTGCATTAGTAAAAGGTAACGGTATTATAAATAATGAAATAATTGAATTATCATTAGCAAAATTAAAAGTAGATAAAATGGGATTAGATGAAACCGATTATAATTTATTAAAGTCAATTATTGAAAAATTTAATGGTGGACCAGTAGGAATAGATGCTATTGCTTCATCTATTGGTGAAGAACAATCTACTATAGAAGATGTATCAGAACCTTACTTATTACAACAAGGTTTTCTTAAAAGAACTAGTAGAGGTAGAGTTGTAACTGATAAAGCATATGAATATTTAGGAATTAAAAAAGAAATTTAATTTCTTTTTTTGTAAAATATTGTCTAAATAACCAATATATGATATTATTTAGATAGTAGAAAGTTGGTGTTTTATGAAAAAAAGAGGTTTTACATTAATAGAATTGTTAGCAGTAATAGTCGTATTAGCAATAGTAGCAATTATCGCAATACCAATAATAGCAAATGTAATAGAAAATGCAAAAACAGGATCATTTAAAGCAAGTATATTGAATGGTTCACAAGCTATTGATTTAAAAGTATTAGAATTAAAATTAACAGATATTCCAGCTAATGGAATTAATGTACAAGATTTGAAACTAAAAAATAATTTTAAGAGTGGTAAATATAAAAAAGATAATACTGGGAAAATAATAGCAATAAATATAACAAATGGAGAATATTGCGCGAATGGTGATGTAGAAAATCCAACAATAACTAAAGGTAATTGTAGTGATTTATTAGTATTACCAGAAGATAGAATGATGGATTCATATATTGATGATGAGTTGTATGAATTGATGATGCAATATCAAGAAAATTTGAATGAAGTCTCTACTGAGGAAGTAGAGAGAGTAACTAATTTATTAAATGAACAAGTGAATCAACAAAAAACATATTTTTTCACGAATGATTTAATAACAACAAATGAGTCTAATGAGATAGTACTTCCAATAGTAGAAAAAGTAACAACTTTAACGACTAAAGAGGTACCATCAAATGCAATTGCTAGTAAAGATATATCATATAAGCAAGATGGGAAAGTAATGGTATGGTATTTAGATGAAGATAATGATACAGAATTAGAAATGTATATAGGACAAGATGGAGGAGTAATAGCTCCAAGAAATTCAATATTTTTATTTAGTGAATTTGGTAAAAAATACGATTTAAGTAATTTTAATACATCAAATGTAACAAATATGATGGGTATGTTTTATGGATGTGAAAGCTTAACAAGTTTAGATTTAAGTAGTTTTGATACATCAAATGTAACAAATATGATGGGTATGTTTGATGGATGTTCAAAATTAACAAGTTTAGATTTAAGTAGTTTTGATACATCAAAAGTAACAGATATGATGGGTATGTTTTCTAATTGTTTGAATTTAACAAGTTTAGATGTAAGTAATTTTGATACATCAAAAGTAACAGATATGAGTTGGATGTTTTATAATTGTTCAAATTTAACAAATCTAGATTTAAGTAATTTTGATACATC
>CAZYWD010000028.1:0-492 GCA_964651795.1 uncultured Muribaculaceae bacterium | reverse complement strand
AAAAGTAACAGATATGCATTTGATGTTTTATAATTGTGAATCTTTAACAAGTTTAAATCTAAGTAATTTTGATACATCAAAAGTAACAGATATGCATTTGATGTTTTATAATTGTGAATCTTTAACAAGTTTAGATTTGAGTAATTTTAATACATCAAATGTAACAAATATGCATGATATGTTTATTAAATGTACAAATTTAACAACAATATATAAAGGCTCTAAATGGGTAACTGCTCCTACTGCAGATGATATGTTTACAGGTTGTGGTACATCAACACTTACTTTAAAATAAAATAGTGTAACAAATATTCAAAAAAGAATATTTGTTTTTTTATTGAATTATGCTATAATTATTCAGGAAAAAGGTGTAAGTATGAAAACAGATGATTTTGATTATTTTTTACCTGAAGAATTAATAGCTCAAACACCAATTTATAAAAGGGATGAATCAAGATTATTGGTGTTAGATAAAGAAACAGGTAATATAGA
>CAZYWD010000027.1:0-7007 GCA_964651795.1 uncultured Muribaculaceae bacterium | reverse complement strand
TAGAAACACTAATTGTTTCAACAGTAATACTAAGTACTTTAGTATTTCTATACATTCAATTTGTTAATGTAAAATCTAGTTATGAGGTAAGTTTTAGATATAATACAATACCTGGATTATATATGACAAAAGAAATAAGTACATTTTTAACAGAAAATGGTTATACAGCATTGCAAACTAATTTAGAAAATTCAACTAATGGATATGTCAATATACATACTCCTAATTTTATTACAGGTGATACGACACTGTATACAAATATGATAACTTATATGAATATAAAAAATTTATTGTTTGTTAATGATGACTTAACAACTTTAAAAACATATTTATCAAGTGGTAGTTATGCTACAGATGTTTTTAATCAAGAATTTAGAAAATATATTTTAAAATTATCAACTAATTCTACTAATAAATATAGATTAATTGTAGAATTTTATGATAATACATTTGCTTCAATAATGATAGGAGGCGAATAATATGAATAAAAAAGGTTTTACAGTTGTTGAACTTTGTGTTACATTCTCGTTAGTTTCAATAATTGCAATAATGTTATTTCAATTAATATTCTCACTAAAAGAATTATATGTTAGTGGTGATATTAAGACAACTTTATTAAATAAGCAAGGAATAATGACTAAAAAAATATATGATGATTTAGATAATAAAACATTAACAAATATTACTGCTTGTGGTATATCTTGTTTAACATTTAATTATGAAGAAGGATCAGTACAATTATTAATAGATGTAGCGGCGGGAATTATAACTTATGATGACTATTCAATGAAATTAAATAAGGGTAGTGAAATAGGAGAAGTAAAGTTTGATTTTTCATATTCAAATACAATTACAAATAAAAATAATTCTGTTTTTACAATTGATATACCAATATCAACTAAACTATTAGATGATGATTTTGGAATACATATCACTAAGATATATAATAGTTCTGAATTATTAATTAATAATAATATTAGTTTAAATGATGCGACTATAATAGCTAATGGAATAGTTATGGATTTAAGTAAGATAACTGATGATCCAAGTGCTATATTCGGTAAGATATTCCATCAAGAAAATGGTACATATTATACTAATTATGAGGAATTTATTAAGTCTAAAGATGAACATAAATTAAGTACATTAAAATCTTTAGAAGTGTTTAGATCAACTAATAAAAATGAAGAATTAAAAAATGTTGCTTTAGAAGGTATAACTAATGAAAAGGAAATTAAAAAAATAAATGAAAATTTCCAAAAAGGTTATTTTGAATTAATTTTAGATTATCCTGGTATTACAGCAGGTGTTGGATCTTTACAAAATTTCAATTATTGGACACAAACAAGTAATTTTATTAATGAAAGTATATTGAAAAATGGATCTAATATTGATTCAATATATCCAGGTGGTGATGCTACTGGAAGGTGGTTATCAGGATTAAAATATAAACCAGATGAAAATAGTAATAGTTATGTCAGTGGATCTGGTGGTAGTGAAACATATTTTGCGATAGGAATGAAGGAAGGTAATGCTTTATTAGGACCAACTGGTGAAGTTCCATTAGTAGAAATATGGGTTAGAGTTAATGAATATATTGATAAATATAAATTATGTACTTTAGTAGAATAAATTAATACATATAAATACCAATATACCTGAAATAGAACAGTGTAATAATCTGGCTATAAGGTATGGTTGGTATTTTATTTTTGTATTAGAGATTATACTTAATACTTGAAAATGAACACTAATACCACCAAAAGATAAAATCATAGTAATAATAGTAGTTTTAACATTATAATTTAAACTAGATAATCCAATATAATTAATCCCATTAGTCATTTCTAAAAAACAATTTAAAAAAGATTTAAAATAATTACTAATATTTAAATTATTTATTATGGTATTAATAATCATAAAAAAAGTTATAGTACCTAATATAAGTAATAAAGTATCAATTGTTTTAGTAATACTTTCTTTTAAAACAATCCCAAAATTTTTAATTTCTTTATTTATTTTATTACTATTATTACTAATATAACTATTTCTAAAAATCAAACCAATAAATATATTAGTTATATAATGAACTATTAAAATTAAAATACAATATTTAAAAGGTAAAAATATTCCAACAAATCCAATAATAAATAAAGGATTAGAAAAGTGAGTAAAAGTTAATAATTTAGTTGCTTCTATTTCATCAATGTATTTAATATCATATAACTCTTTAATATACTTCGCACTACTAGGAAAACCTGATAACATACTTAAAAAAAATACAAAAGAGCCAATCCCACTAGTTTTAAATAAATACCTAAAAGGTTTATTAAAAATAATAGATAAATAATTAATTAACCCATAATTAATTAAAAAATCACTAATAATAAAAAATGGAAAAAGAGTAGGGAAAAGTCTATTTTTCCAAATATCAATAGAATTTATAACACTATTAATAACTTGATTACTATTAATAAAAACTTGTAAAGTTATGTATAAAAAAAATAAAAGAAATAAAAAATTAACTATTTTTTTCATTTTAACTCCTTTTTTTCATAAATTTATATTATAATTATATTATTGATATGAGAGGAAAATTACATGTTAAAAAAAATAAAAGAAATAATATATAGTTATAGATATTTTTTAATATCATTATTAGTTATCTTATGTTTAAGTTGTATAAGATTACCTTATTATATTGAAACAACAGGTGGCTTAATTAATATAGAAGATAGAATAGAATTTATAGATGGACATAAAAGTAGTGGTTCATTTAATATGACATATGTTTCAGAACTAAAAGGAACAATACCAGCTCTATTAGTAGCTTTAATCAATAATGATTATGATATTATAAAAGAAGAAGATAATAAAGGTACAAATGAAACAATGAAACAAAATAATTACAGAAATAGATTAATGTTAAATGAAGCAAACCAAGTAGCAACTATAGTAGCATATAAGTTGGCTAATAAAGAAATAAAAATATCAAATACAGATTTTTATGTTACCTATATTTATGAAGAAGCAGATACAGATTTAAAAATAGGCGATCAAATAAAAAAAATAAATGGTAATGAAATAAAAGAATATAGTGATTTAAATGATTATATTAATACAAACAGGAAATTAGATATAGAAGTAGAAAATAATAATAAAACATATAATAGAACAGCAACACCATTTATATATGGTGATAGACAAATTATTGGAATGATAATTACTAGTGATTATAAAATAGATAGTAAAATAAATTTTAAATTCAAATCAAGTGAATCTGGACCATCTGGTGGCTTAATGATGTCTTTAGCAATCTATAACTCATTAACTGATTTAGACCTAACTAAAGGTAGAACTATAGCTGGTACAGGTACTATTAGTATAGATGGTACAGTAGGTAAAATAGATGGTATTAAATATAAACTAAGAGGTGCGGTTAAAAATAAAGCAGATATATTTTTAGTACCTGCTGAAAATTATGATGAAGCAATTAAATTAAAAGAAAAAAACAACTACAATATAGAAGTTGTTAAAGTAAATAATATAATAGAAGCAATAGATTATTTAAAAAAATAACTTTTCCATTTTTTAAAAATATGATATATCATTAAATGAATTGATGTCGTTTGGAAATTGGATCCACTCACCATTAATTCTTTTTTTGTATATAAAAATAAAAGCTGTTGCTTTTATTTTGCTTCTATAAACACATCTTTATTAAATGTATGTTGTGTTACTTCTTTATTAATTAAATCTTCTGTACTTATTAAGAAGAAAGTATCTTCTAAGACATTTTCTCCAGTATTTACAACTGGATCATCCCAAGTTAAATCTAAATGCTTCCAAGTACCATCTATATATAGAAAATTCCATATATGTCTTTCACTAGAAATTTTATAGTTTAAAATACCCATTTTATCTAAGAATAAAGCCATTATATCAGTATAACCACCACATATTGCTTTACCGGTAAATAAAGGCCCATAAGCTGTATTAGAAGGGTGTTTTAGGCTAGTTATATTACCGCTTTTAATTTCACTAGATCTTTCTTCATCATAAACTGTATTATTAATAATATAATCATGTATAGCTTTTATTTTATCAGTAGTACTCATTGAATCATTAATTAAATTATTATATATTTCATTAATCTTATTTTCAATTTCTACTATTGCTTTATCATCATATAATCTATCTACTACAATATTAATTCTTCCAAAACTATTCATATTAACCATAATTTTATTATAACTATTAAATGTACCTACATAATTATTAATGTTAGAAATTAATGTACTATCATTAGTAATGTTTTCTACGTCGGCTAAACATTCTTCATATTCTTTAGGACAAAAGAAAGAAAAATCAGTCCAACCATTATTTAAAGCAGTATAAATAATATTTAAAATATCTTGTTTATTATTTGGTTCAAAATCATCGGTCCTTTTAACAAAAGAAAAATCATATTCTCTTTTATATACATTAGCTTCATCATATTTAAAATCTTCAGCATAAATAAAATTGTACATTACAAAATCTATTATTTTATCTGAATAAAAATATATACAAGCTATAAGTCCTAATAGAATTAAAGTAGTAATTAGCTTTTTCATAGTATCACCTATAATAATTATAACATAAAGTATAAAAAAAAGAAGTAAAAATTACTCCATAGTGTTAACTTTAGTAGTTAAACGAGATTTATTACGAGCTACATAGTTTGCTTTAACAATTCCTGCAGCTGCAGCTTTATCTAATTTTTTAATAGCTGTTTTTAATTCTTCACTAGCTTTAACTTTGTCTTTAGCAAGAATAGCTTTTTCAGTATTTTTAATAGCATTTTTCATACTAGCTTTATAGTTATTATTGTTATTAACTTTTCTTTTAATTGATGTTTTAACTGCTTTTTTAGCATTTTTCATATTTGGCATAAATTCACCTCCAAGTCATTCAGTCTTAATATATTTTAACAAATATATAATAAAAAATCAAGAAATACTTATAAAAAGTATTAAAAAGTCCAAAATAAGTACTGGTGATACTATGAAACATGAGATAGATTTAAAAAAATTTGAATTAAGAACTGATTTAATGATTGAAACAATTGATAATAATATTAAATATGATATTGAACAAATAGATAATATAAAAGTTACTAAAGTAAATTTAAAAGAAAATGAAATAACAAATAAAAAACCCGGTAAATATATAACAATCGAATTTGAAGATGTAACTGATATAGATAATCAAAATAAGGTTGAGGCAATATTTATCAAAAATTTAGAAGAATTTTTAAATAAAATAGATAAAAAAAGAGGTTTAATAATTGGTTTAGGTAATAACAATTCGACGCCTGACTCTTTAGGACCAAAAGTAATAAAAGATATAGTAGTTACAACTCATTTATTAGAATATTCTGATTTAGATGATGGTTTTAATGAATTAGCAGCTTTTTCTCCGGGTGTGACAGGGGATAGTGGTATAGAAACATCTGATTTAATAAAAAACATAATAGATACAGTAAAACCAACTTATTTAATTGTAATAGATGCTTTAGCTAGCCTTTCAATTGAAAGAGTAAATAAAACTATTCAAATGAGTGATACTGGAATACATCCTGGTAGTGGAGTAGGTAATTCGAGAAAAGAAATAAGTAAAGATACTTTAGGAATACCTGTCATATCTATCGGAATACCAACTGTAGTTGATGCTGTAAGTGTTGTGACCGATACAATAAACTATATGCATAAAAACTATGCTTTTAACAAAAAATTTATGAATTCACCAATTAATAATTTAGTTAGATCTAATCAAATTAATTATTTAAAGGAGAAAATAGAAATTAACAATGAAGATAAAACAAAATTACTTGGTTTAATAGGTAATTTAAGTGAATCTGAAATAAGAGAACTTATATATGAAGTTTTAACTCCAATTGGTTACAATCTTATGGTAACACCAAAAGAAATAGATTTTGTCATAAAAAAACTTAGTAATATACTAAGTAATGGAATAAATAAAACTGTTCATCCTAAATTAAAAATACATTAGGCAAGAAGCAACAAAAGATAATAAGATACCTACTAATAGTATGATTGCTACTACTCTTTGAACTGTTTTTTCTTTATTTTTTTTCATAAATTCTTCACCCATATAATTATATCACATTTTTGGAATATATTAATTACTTTTTTAATAGTATTAATTGGGTGAATAATAATGGACAAACTAAAAAAGAAAAAAACACTAGTAATTATACTTGGACTAGCTGGACTATCATTTATATTTGGAACTATCTTTATAACTATTATATCTAAAAGTGATATTAATTTAGTTAAAGAATATATAAATATATTTATGGATAATATAATAAATAATAAAATTGATTATTTAGAAGTATTAAAAGAAACATTAATTTCTAATATATTTTTTATTATACTGATTTGGTTACTTGGTATGTCTGTAATAGGAATACCAGTAAATTTATTTTTCTATTTTTTTAAAGCTTTTAGCTTAGGATTCGCACTTAGTTCATTTATTTTAACTTATAAAACAAAAGGATTATTATTTAGTTCTTTATATTTATTTCCAAATGAAATAGTCAAATTTTTAGCTTATACATTAATTGTATCAAATTCTATAAAAGTATCTAAAAAATTAATTAATTCAATTATTAAAAAAGAAACTATTAATTTTAATAAATTAATAAATAGATATGCTAAAATATTAGGTATAACCTTAATAATAATTATAATAACATCTTTATATGAAGTTTATGCAATACCATTTATATTTAATAAACTATCTTTTTTAATAAAATAAAAGACTATTTAGTCTTTTTTTGATATAATTATATGTAGGTGGTAAATATGAAAAAAGTTGTAATAGGAATGAGTGGTGGCGTAGACAGTAGTGTTGCTGCTATTATATTAAAAGAACAAGGATATGATGTAATAGGTTTATTTATGCGTAATTGGGATAGTTTAGTTAATAATGATGTGTCT
>CAZYWD010000026.1:0-7007 GCA_964651795.1 uncultured Muribaculaceae bacterium | reverse complement strand
ATGCAGGAACTGATTGTCCACCATGTTGATCATTTTGATTAGATTGAATTGCTATAGCAGCAAGTGCTCCATAAGACATAATATCATTTGGTTCTCTTAAATGACCATGTCCTGTTCCAAATCCACCTTTAAATAATTTTTCTAAATTAATTTGACAACAAGTTGTTGTACCCATTGGTAGGAAATCCATATCATGAATATGTATTTCACCGCTATCATGAGCTTCAGCAAATCTTGGTTTCATTAAATATGATTTAGCAAATTCTTTAGATACAGTTGAACCATATTGTAACATAGTTCCCATTGCTGTATCGCCATCGACATTTGCATTTTCTCTTTTTGAATCTTCTTCATTAGCTGATTTAAGTCCTAAACTCTCAATTGATTTTAAGAACTTATGAGTTTTCTTTTCACCAAAGAATAATTCTCTTGAAGCATTTCTTCTATCTCTATATTCGGAGAATGATTTATAAACATCTTCATATCCTTTTTTTTCAAGTTCTTCTTCTATTAAATCTTGAATTTCTTCAATCTTAATTTTTGATGCATCTTTATATTCTTTTTCAATTCTAGTCATTACAGCTTGATAAATTTTTTGAATATCTTTTTCTGTATATAATTTAACATGATCGTCCTCTTCTTCTTTTACGATACTATCAAATCCTTTTTTAATAGCAATCGCAATTTTAGAACCATCAAAATCCACCTTTTTACCATTTCTTTTTTCTACTTTTAAAGTAGCAACCATTTCTTCTGTCATACTTACATCCTCCTGTTATCTTAATTAAATTGTAGTTCAAAAATGATGTCGTGTCAATAGATTTTTGGAACTTTTTTCGAAAATATGTTCGTGTATCTTTTTTAGCCCTTATTTTTCAATAAATTTAATTTTTAAAAATTTACATTTTTTTACTTTTTAATTTTTTTGTTTTTTTGATTTTTTCCATTTTTTGAGTTTTCTTTGTATTTTAAGGGTTAAATGTAAAACTTACACAATAGAATTTTTTACTTTTTTTAATTTTTAGATTTTTTCAAATTTTTAAATTTTAGATTTTTTAATTTTTTCTATTTTTATTTTTGATAGCAACAAAAATATGTAGTCGCCCATTTTACAAACTAGCATATATTGTATTAGGAGGTATTTTATGAATTTCAGTGATAACTTTTTTAAGAAGGTTGAAAAGAAAACTAATGTAGGTAAAGATACTATTTTAGATTTAGCTTCTAAATTACAAAAAAATGATTTAAAGGATGAAACTACTTTAAGGGAAGTAATCCAAGAACTTGGAAAAATGACTGGTAGAGTTGTTGATAAAAATAAGGAAGATAAAATTATAGAAGCTGTTAAAAATGACAAAGTTCCGAAGGATATTGATAAATTTATATAAAGATATGTTTTAAAACATATTTTTTTATATGATTAGAATATATTTATTTAGATTACATATATTTAATTGATATAGAAAGTAGGGATTATATGGATAAGTTAGAGATCATAAAAAGTATTGCTGAACGAACTAATGGGGATTTATACTTAGGAGTTGTAGGAGCTGTCAGAACAGGTAAATCAACTTTTATCAAAAAAACTATTGAAACTTTAGTTGTTCCTAATATAGAAGATGAATATGAAAGAAAAAGAACACTAGATGAAATTCCACAAAGTTCACAAGGTAAAACTATTATGACAACTGAACCAAAATTTGTTCCAAGTAATGCAGCTAGTATTAAAATTGATGAATTTGAAACAAATATAAGATTAGTAGATTGTGTGGGTTATGTTATTAAGGATGCTAAAGGATATGAGGATGAAAATGGTCCAAGAATGGTTAAATGTCCTTGGTATGATGAAGAAATACCTTTTATTGAAGCCGCTGAGATAGGAACTGAAAAAGTTATAAGGGATCATTCATCTATTGGTATTGTAATTACAACTGATGGATCTTTTGGTGAAATAAGTAGAAGCAGTTATGTTGAAGCAGAAGAAAGAGTCGTTAATGAATTAAAGGAAATTGGTAAACCATTCATTGTTGTATTAAATTCTAGTCATCCTATGTTACCAGAAACTGAAAGATTAGCTGAAAAATTAAGGAGTGACTACGAAGTACCAGTACTTCCAATAAGTGTTGAGAATATGACTGAAAGAGATATTTATTCAATATTAAGAGAAGCATTATATGAATTTCCAGTATTAGAAGTTAAAGTTAATATGCCTGAATGGATTGAATGTTTATCTTCTACTAATTGGTTAAAAATGGAATACATTTCTAAGATACGAGAAAGTGTTTGTGAAATAGATAAATTAAGAGATATTGAAACTATTACTAATCATTTTAATGATTCAGAATATATTGAAAAAGCTTATTTATCTGAAGTAGATGCTAGTACTGGTATTGTCACATTAAATCTAGAAGCACCTAATGGATTATATAATAAAATATTAAAAGAAATGATTAATATAGATGTCAACAATAAAACTGAATTACTTAAATTATTTCAAGACTATAGTGAATCTAAGCAAGAATATGATCAAGTTAAATCAGCTATTAAGATGGTTAAGCAAACTGGATATGGTATTGCATCACCAACTTTATTTGATATGAAATTAGATACACCTGAAATTATTAAACAAGGTAGTAGATATGGTATTAAGTTAAAAGCTGTAGCTCCTTCAATACATATGATAAGAGTAGATGTAGAATCAACATTTGAACCTATTATAGGATCAGAACTTCAAAGTAAAGAATTAATTGATTATTTAATGAAAGACTATGATGTGAGTCCAGAAAACATTTGGAAAAGTGAAATATTTGGTAGAAGTTTAGATATTATTGTTAAAGAAGGAATAAACGCTAAATTATCACTAATGCCAGATAATATAAGATTTAAGTTAAATCAAACATTAACTAAGATAGTAAACAAGGGTTCTAATAATTTATTTGCTGTAGTATTATAAAAAACCACATTAGTGGTTTTTATATTTTAATATAGCATTTTTCTTTTAAAAATTTTATAATTTTGTTTTTATCTTTACCTTCATAATAAGAGATAAGTAAATTTTTATATTCATCTGTAAGTTCCGATGGTATTGCTATTATTCCTAAGGCATTAGAAATTAAATAATGATTAGCAAATATTACTGCTGTTCTTTTGTTTCCATCAAGAAATATTTGTTTTTTCATTATATATAGCAATAATTCAATTGCTACATCTACTGAAGGATTTTTTGTATTAAATATATCATCTAATTCTTCAATAACCATACACTCTATTGGAATTGTCGGAATCCAAGTAGTGCTACCTATTTTTACTGGTGTACTTCTAATTTTTCCAGCATTATAATAGAAACCTTCTTCAATCAATTTGTTTATTTGACATAATAAACCTATATTATGATCTGCTAAAATAACATTTTCATTTAATATAAATTCCCAAGCATGTTTCAAATTAACTATTTTAAGTACATCATCAGATGTCATATTATTTACTTTACCACCTTCTATAATACTTTCGGTATCTGCGAAAGTTGTTGCTATTCCTTCTAATATTGCTTGATTGTATATTGTATCTACTAAATTTCTTTTCGCAAAGTCTATATTTAATTTTATATTCGAATTTATTTCATTTTCTTCATAATTTAATTTATTTAATTTAGCAGAAATTTTTTTAATTTCTTTTTTTATATTTTTTATTTCTTTATTATTATTTAATATTAAATTATATAACTCGTCTGTGTATTCACCAATATATTTTGATATTAATTTTCCATTTTCTCTATAATGAACATAAATATATTTACTTGATGTATTCTCTCTTATTTCTATTGATCCATGAATCATTGCATTTAATTTTTGTTCTAAAATTTGTTTATCATGAATAAGATTCATAATTTCATAGTTATTTTCCATTATAATACATCTCCTTGTTTTCAATACCATTATATCACATTTTTAATTTATGTGAAACATTTTTGCTAAAATATATCAATTTTGTTTCACATTTATATAATGAGATAATTATTATAAAATATACATTATTTTGTATTTTCTTCTAATAATTTAGAAATTTTATTTATTAGTTTAGGATTCATATCAGTTTTTCTATTTAATATTTTTAAATTATCAATACAAAAATATTTTAATATTAAATGTTCTTTTGGATACTTACTTTTAGCTAAATTATCTATTATTTTATTTAATTCAGTTTTTTTAGAATTTATTTTATCTAATAATTCTTTAGCATTTATATCTTTTAATTCACTATAATATTTCTCAAAATCTTCTAATGAAATATCATCTATATATTTTTTAAATGATAAATCATTCTTTTTAATATTATCTTTATTTTGTTTAGATAATTTTTCTACTTCTTTTAATAGTGTTAATTGTTCATTATTTAAAAATTCTATTTCTAATTTTAATTTATTTATTTTTTCTTGTTTTTTCTTTGTTATTTTTTTACTATTTAATAATTTATCTAATTCTTGTTTTGATTCTTTGATATTATTATTTAAATTATCTATATTAGTTTCTAATATTAGTTTATCTTCACTATATATTTCATTTTCATATAATAAAGATGTTTTATAGGTTTCATAGTAGAATTTATTTTTTTTAACTATTTGATATTTCTTTAAACTATTTTCTAATTCATTTATTTCTTTATTTAAAGATTTTTCATTGCTAGTCATACTTTCATATACTTTTTCGTTTTCTTTTTGTTTACTAGCACTTATATAGGTAGTTATTAAATATTCAAATAATGTTTCATAATCATATTCTTCAATATCTATTTTCATATTTTCATTTTTAAATTTAATATATGTAGCAATAAAAATATCAATATTAGGAAATATTTCATTAAATGTTTTTAATTTACTATCTATTAATCCATATCTTATATTAATGATTTCTATTATATCGTTTCTTAAATTTTTATTTTTAGATGAAATTATATTTCTAATGTATTTTTTAAATTCAAGTTTTGTTTTAATTATATCTACTTTATTATCAATATTTATTTCATAGTATTCATTATTATTTATATTTATTTTTTCTTTGTATATTTGATTTAATATATATATTGAATTGTTAATGAATTCATTTTTTTCTTGCATCTACAACACCTACTATATATATAATACCAAATTTTTAGATAAAAAAAAATAAGTTTTCACTTATTTTATTGATTCTGACTCACCTTTATTTTTAAATTGGATTACAATTGGTGTTCCTTCAAAGTCAAATGACTCTCTTAATTTATTTTCTAAGTATCTTTCATAAGAAAAATGTATTAATCCTTTACTATTAACTTGAATATTAAAAGTTGGTGGACTAATTCTACATTGATTACTAAAATATATTTTAAGTCTTCTACCTTTATATGAAGGTGGTAAATTAAGTTCATAAGCATCTCTTATTACATCATTTAAGATACTTGTTTTTATTTCTCTTCTACTATTTTCATATACTTTTAATATTTCTGGCATTAATGTATGTATTCTTCTTTTAGTTAAAGCTGATACAAAGACAATTGGAACATATGAAATGAATGCCATATCACTTTTAATTAATTTAGTCCATTTTTTCATTTCTGTATCTTTATCTTCAATTACATCCCATTTATTTACGGCTAGTACTAATGCTTTACCAGCTTCTAGAGCATAACCTATAATATGCTTATCATGTTCTATTATTCCCTCAGCAGCATTTATTACAACTACACAGACATCTGATCTATCTATTGCTTTCATAGATCTAAGTAAACTATATTTTTCGATTGATTCATATACTTTACCTTTTTTTCTCATACCAGCAGTATCTATGACTACCATATCTTGATCATGATATCTAAATGGTGTATCTATTGAATCTCTAGTAGTTCCAGCTATATCAGACACTATTGCTCTTTCTTCATTTAAAATAGCATTAACTAAACTACTTTTACCGACGTTTGGTCTACCAATTATAGAAAATTTCAATACATTGTCTGTATATTCTTCTTCAACTTCTGTAAAGTCTTTAGTAGCTTCGTCAAGTAAGTCATATATACCTGTATTTTGTTCTCCACTGACATTTATATAATGTTCAAACCCTAGTTCATAAAAATCATATATATGTTCTTTAAATTCTCTAGTATCTGCTTTATTTATTGCGACAATTACTTTTTTATCACATTTAATTAACATATCTCTTACTTCATAGTCATTAGCAGTTAATCCTTCTTTACCATCAACTACGAATATTACTACATCAGCTTCATCGATTGCTAATTCTGCTTGTAATTTTATTTCATTATTAAAATCACTATCTTGTAAGTCTATACCACCTGTATCTATTAAATAAAATTTATGATTGTTATATTCTGTATTTCCATATATTCTATCTCTAGTAACACCTGGAGTATCTTCTATGATTGATATTCTTTTTCCTATTATTTTATTAAATAATGTTGATTTACCTACATTTGGTCTACCAACTAGTGCTATTGTTTGTTTTTTCATAGTTTTCACCTCTAATCTCGTTTATTATAGCATATTTTCTATAGTTTTACCATTTTTAATTATATTATCTGTATCATATATTATATCGCCAAATTCTATATCTTCTATATTATCTACATAATAGTTTTTTTTATATAAATATATTTTTTTATATCTTTCTATATCATTTATTTTTAATAAGAATTTTTTATAATGAAATGTTATTTTCATATCTATTTGATCTTCATAATAATCAAAATCTAGTTCTTCTTTTTTTAATTCTAATATAATTCCATATCTTTTATCTATATATACATCTATATTATAAAATCCTCTAATTAAAATATTATAATTATCTCTTAATATTAAAAATATATCTTTGAAATATTCTTCTATTTTATCAATATTATCAATATTTTTATATTTTAAATATTTATTAGTCATATATATTATTAATTTGTCATCATTAACAATTTTCATAAAAAAACTCACCTATATTATATTATGTGAGTTTCATTTTTTTGTAATT
>CAZYWD010000025.1:3471-7305 GCA_964651795.1 uncultured Muribaculaceae bacterium | reverse complement strand
ATGGTAGTGAGCAAGCTTTTAAAAAAATGCAAGAAGAATCTTCTAAGATAAAAACTAAAGTAATTCGAAATAAAAAAATAGTGGAAATAGATGTGGATCAAGTGGTTGTTAATGATATAGTTTATTTAGAAACTGGTGATAAGATACCGGCTGATGGTAAACTAGTTACTGGTAATATCACAGTAGATGAATCTTTATTAACAGGTGAACCAAAAGAAAAAAATAAACAAGTTAATGATGAGTTATTTAGAGGAACTGTCGTATATTCCAAGAATGGTAAAATGCTAGTAACTAAAGTTGGTAAAAATACTATGTATGGTAAATTAGCGACGGAATTAAAAATTAAAAGTCCAGAAAGTCCACTTAAAATTAGATTAAGAGGACTAGCTAAAATAATAAGTAATATTGGTTATGTAAGTGCTTTCTTAGTATCATTTGCCTATTTGTTTTCAGTAATAGTACTTAAAAATAATTTCAATATAGATGGTATGATTACAACTATAACAAATTTACCTTTGATGATTGGACATATTTTATATGCTTTAACTTTAAGTGTTACCATAATTGTCGTATCAGTACCAGAAGGACTACCTATGATGATAACTTTAGTATTATCATCAAATATGAAAAGGATGTTAAAAAATAATGTACTAGTTAGAAAGCTAGTTGGCATTGAAACAGCTGGTAGTTTGAATATTTTATTTACTGATAAGACAGGTACTTTGACTAAAGGAAAGTTAGAGGCTATACAGTTTATTGATGGTAATTTAAATGAATATAAAAGTGAATCAGAAATTAAAAGTAAGTTGAATGCACTATTAACGGAATCTATTTTATATAATACTACAAGTGAATATAGTGATGATAAGATAGTAGGTGGCAATAGTACTGATAGGGCATTATTAGATTTTATTAAAGTTAGTAAAAGAGAATATGAAATAGTATCTAGTATCCCATTTGATAGTAAAAATAAATATATGGAAACGACTATTAGAAAAGATAAGAATATTAAATTAATTAAAGGGGCACCAGAAAAAATAGTACCTTATTGTACTACTTATTATAATGAATTTGGTACTAAGAAAACAATATATAATAAAACCAAGATTAATGAATATATAGGGAATTATACAAAAAAAGGTATAAGAGTAATAGCACTTGCTATAAATGATACATATGTTACAAATACTTTTAAAGAAATGACTTTGATAGGGTTTGTACTAATAAAGGATGAAATAAGAGATGAAGCCAAAGAAGGAATAAGATTAGTTAAGAGAGCTCATATAAATACCGTTATGATAACTGGTGACAATAAGGATACAGCATATTCAATAGGCGAGGAAGTAGGTTTAGTTGATGCTGACTCAATAGTTTTAACTAGCGATGAAATAAATAGTATGACAGATGAGCAGATTAAAATGATATTGCCAAATTTGAAAGTTGTAGCTCGTGCATTACCATCTGATAAAACTAGATTAATTAAGATTGCGCGTGAATTGGATTTGGTTGTTGGTATGACCGGAGATGGTGTGAATGATGCTCCTGCTCTTAAACAAGCCGATGTAGGGTTTTCCATGGGAAGTGGTACTGAGGTTGCTAAAGAGGCATCAGATATAGTTATATTAGACGATAATTTTTTATCTATTTCGAAAGCTATTTTATTTGGTAGAACAATATTTAAAAGTATCAGAAAATTTATAATATTTCAATTAACTGTCAATGTGTGTGCTATAAGTTTATCTATTATAGGCCCTTTTATTGGTATTAATACTCCAATAACTGTTATTCAAATGTTGTGGATAAATATGGTGATGGATACTTTAGCAGGATTAGCATTCTCTTTTGAGCCACCACTATTAGAGTATATGGATGAGTTACCTAAAAAGAAGAATGAGTCTATTGTTAATAAGTATATGATAAATGAGATTTTAGTAGCGGGTATATATTCATCATTATTAAGTATTGTATTTTTAAAGGTTCCATTTTTTAGAGGATTATTTAGAAATGATGATTATTTTATGACAGCTTTCTTTGGGTTATTTATTTTTGCTAGTTTATTTAATGCATTTAATGCTCGGACTTATCGTATAAATATATTTGCTAATTTATTTAAGAATAAGATGTTTGTTTTTATTATCTCTTTTGTGATTATAGTTCAATTGATTTTAATATATTATGGAGGTGAATTATTCAGAACTTCTGGATTAACTTTGTTGGAGTTGTTTTTGATAGTATTTTTATCTTTAACAGTTATTCCAGTTGATTGGATTAGAAAATATTTTTATAAAAAGAATCATAAAGATCATGGAATTTAGATTGAATGTAGGTATTGATTTGCTTTTTTCCTTAAAATATAATATAATTTAAATTGGGTGGTAAAATGGTTTATTTATACACAGACTTAACTAAGAATGGGTTAAGTGATTATCAAATTAAGAAGATGGTTAAAGAAAATAAGTTGTATATGATTAAAAAGGGTGTCTATTCTGAAACCCTAAATTATAGTTATTTGGAGTTAATTGCTGTTAAACATCCAAATGCAGTATTTACTTTAGAAACAGCAGCGTATGTATATGGATTAATTAAAAAAAATAATAGTCCTTATGTAATAGCAACTAAACAAAAAGATCGAAAGATAAAAGATGAAAATATTAAACAAATTTTTACGACAGATAAGTTGTATAATATTGGTATTAGCAAGATAACTTATCAAGGATATCATATTTTAATATATGATTTAGAGAGATTGTTAATTGATATTGTAAGAAATAAGGTAAATATGGATTATGATATTTACCACGAAATTATTGATAGTTATAAGAAGATAGTAAACTTGTTAAATAAGAATAAATTAAATGAGTATATTGTGAGTTTTAAAGATCCTAAAATAGTGGACAGAATTAAGAATGAAGTATTTAATTAAATAATGTCTTAGGGCATTATTTTATTTTTATATATGTAAAAAATTTGTTGATTTTTGTATGTGTACATGTTATTATGAAAAAGGTTTGCAAATAGTAAATAGGAGGATAAAAATGGAGTTCGTAGTTTGTGATGATGAGAAGTTGTTTAGAAGTAATGTTGTAAAAATTATTGATAAGTTATTTATGAATAATGACTTAATTTATGAAGTAAAAGAATTTGAAAAATATGATAGTTCATTAGAAAAGCTTATTAATACAAATAAGCCAAAGATTTATATTTTAGATATTGAAATGAAGGATAGTATTTCAGGTATTGATATTGCTCGTAAAATTAGAAAGAATGATTGGGATAGTGTAATTCTTATAGTAACATCTCATAATGAGTTAGGTTATCAAGCTATGAAAGCTCAAATTATGTTGTTGGATTTTATTTCAAAATATGATGATTGTAGTAGATCTTTGGAACAAGCTCTTTATAAAGCAATGGAACTTGTGAATAAGAAAAGGGTAATGAGGTTTGAAACTAATGGTATGTTTTATGTTGTTTATTTGAATGACATATTATATGTTGAAAGAGATACTGTGGATAGAAAGTGTCTAATTAAAACTTCAAATAGTTTAGTTCCTATAAATAAGAGTTTAACTGAATTGGCAAATGAATTAGGTGATGGATTTTATATGTGTCATAGAAGTTGTTTGGTGAATAGGTTAAATATTAGGAAAATTGATTGGAAGAATAATATTATTTATTTTAATAATGGTGATTCAATTAATTTGATATCTAGAGATAGAAAGAAAGGATTTAAAGAATATGTTAACAGTTAGTTGGTTTGTTTGTGGTATGTTGTATTTCCTTTTGTATAGTTATTTGTTTTCAGAGTTGGTTTGTAAGGAAAAATTTAAAATAAAT
>CAZYWD010000025.1:0-3371 GCA_964651795.1 uncultured Muribaculaceae bacterium | reverse complement strand
GTATTTGTGTTTGTAATTGGATTCTTCAGAGAAAAAACTAACAATAATAAAATAATATATGAATATGATCAATTAATGGATTATGTTAAGACTTATGAAGTATTATTAGATGAAAAGAGTAAAAAACAACATGAATATAGAAATCAACTAGCAGTAATTCGTATAATGGCAAAAAATAAAAGAACACGAGAATATATAGATGAATTACTTGATGAAGAAAATACAGAAAATAATTTAGAAACAATTAATAAATTAAAATACATTCCAACTGGTGGTTTAAAAGGTTTAATTTATTATAAAATAGAAACAATGAAAAAGAAAAATATCAATATATTTGTTGATGTATCAAGTGAATTAGATAATCATAAATTGTGGAAAGAATGTGATAAAAATTTACAAGATATAAGTAAAGTATTAGGTGTTTATTTAGATAATGCGATAGAAGCAGCTGAATTATCTAAAGAAAAATATATAACATTTGAAGCATATTTAGATGAAAAATCTATAGTATTTAAAATATCTAATACATATGAAAATAAGATTGATGTTGGTAAAATAGATAAAGAAGGATATAGTACTAAAGGAAAAGGTAAAGGTTATGGTTTAGCTTTAGTAAAAGATATTATTTCAAAAAACAATTCATTAACTCAAAAAAGAGAAATGAATGGTATTTATTATGTACAAAGTTTATATATAAAAAAATAAAAGTATAACATTAGCGTTATACTTTTTTTGTTCGGAGCTTTTTTAAATTTTTTTAAATAGTATAATTATTTGATTAAACTTTTTGGACATTCTGGTTCATCTGCAAACCACATTATGCAAGCTTTTGTTCCAGTATCAGCAGCAGCTGAACCAACATCAATAAAGAAATTAGCTATTACACTTCCCATACATCACACCTCCTTTTTATTCTTTTATAATTAAACATATAAAATGTTTAATCCAAACTATATGATAAGTAGTTGTTATAACTTAAATTGAATAATCTATAAGTAAAAGGAGTTATAAAAATGACCTCAGTATAAATACCAAAAATAATTAAATTAGAAATGATTTGATCACTAATAATAATAGAAACATAAGCTAATATTATACAATTAATTGTGGTAATAAATTTATATTTCTGTCTTATTTTTGGACTGATTATAGGCCTTTTTTTAGTATCTGCAGGAGCAAAATTATAAACAGCTATTATTGCAATAATTCCTGCAATACTTTTTATATATGTGGGTATTATTATTAATTTAGAGACAAAAGGAAACAAAATAAAAATCAAACAAGATGATAATAGACAAATCCAGCTTTTACTAGCATGTAGTCCAAATCCAGTTGTTCTCAAAATATTAAAGAATAATAATAATAGAATTGTCTCTCTAAATATACCTAAAATGAGCGCTAAACTAAAAATAACAACTGATTTTGTAACAGTTAAATATATGCCTTCAAGTCCATACCTGATTTCATCTAATTTAACTTCATCAATATCAATTCTATATTTTCTAATTAGTCCTAAACTGTAATCTAAAAAACGCTTTTTCATTCTAGTACACCTCACATCTATTGTGAATTATACATAAAAAAGTATTCAAAAAATGAAAATCCGTTTAAACCGTATTTGTATGAAACTAAAAAGTAAGGAAATGAGATATTTTGTCGATTAGCAAACCTTTCAGGCAAAAATATATACCATTTGGACAAAAACAAAAGAAAATGATTAATATTTTGATAGAATATATCTGCTTGTCCCTTAATTAAATTGATTAATTGGTGAGAAGTAGTATATCGCTAAATTTGTCGTTTTTTGACGTACGAAATTTCTTGAAAAATATAGTACTCTAAACGTATAATAAACTTGTAAGCGAGAAGTTACTGGAAGGGAGATGTTACGCATGTTACGAGGTAAAGTCAAATGGTTCAATAATGACAAAGGTTTTGGATTTATTGAGTATAACGATTCTGAAGATATTTTTGTACATTATTCATCAATTTTATCTGAAGGTTATAAGACTTTAGTAGAAGGACAATACGTTGAATTTGAACTTGTTCAAACAGACAAAGGACTTCAGGCAAAAAATGTAGTAGAAATTAAGACCACATTAGTATAGTGGTTTTTTTGTGAAAAAAACTTGTAATATTTTTTTTAAATGTTATAATATAGTTGAAAGGTGGGATGTTAATGAAAATGAACATTCGTGGTAGCAAGCTAGAAGTAACAGATGCTATCAGAAATTACTTAGAAAGTAAGTTAAAAAAGCTTGATAAGTATTTTGAAAACCCAGATGAAATTACTGCTAATGTGGTAGTGAGAACAAGAGGTATTGATCAAACTGCTGAGATAACAATACCAATCAAGAAAGCCATTTTGCGTGCTGAAGAAAGCAACAAAGATTTATATGCTTCAATTGATTTTGCAGTTGACAAATTAGAAAGACAAATAAGAAAAAATAAAACAAGAATTAAACAAAAATCTAATAGAGAAAATATTGATGTATTCATTGATTTTGAAATTGATGATGAAGAACAAGAAACAAATACTATAGTTAAGAGAAAAACAATTGATATGAAGCCAATGAGTGAAGATGAAGCAATCCTTCAAATGAACTTATTAGGCCATGAATTCTTTATTTTTAAAGATGCTGATACAGAAAATAATGCAGTCATCTATAAAAGAAAAGATGGAAACTATGGTATTATCGAAATGAAATAAAAATAAGCTATCTATAGATAGCTTTTATTTTATATAAAATCACTAAAATACTATGAATTTTTACGAAAATTTGGTAAAATAGATTATGTATATGAAAGGAATGATAACATGAGTTTCTTTAAGAAAATATTTGATCATGAATATAAAGAATTAGAAAAATTTAAAACAATAGCTGACAAGGTAATGGAATTAGAACCAGTAATTTCAAAGCTTTCAGATGAGAAATTAAAAGCAAAAACAGAAGATTTTAAGGAAAGAATTGCTAATGGTGAAACATTAGAGGATATTAAAGCTGAAGCATTTGCGGTAGTAAGAGAAGCTGCTTATAGGGTAATAGGTGAAAAACCATATTATGTTCAAATCTTAGGTGGTTTAGCAATTCACTATGGTAATATAGCTGAAATGAAAACTGGTGAAGGTAAAACTTTAACTGCTACTATGCCAGCATATTTGAATGCGTTAGATGGTAAAGGAGTACATATTATTACAGTTAATGAGTATCTTGCTGAAAGAGATGCTAACTGGATGGGTAATATATATAGATTTCTTGGACTTACAGTTGGGATAAATTTTAGAGAAAGTTCACCAGCTGAAAAGAAGGAAGCATATAATTGCGATATAATGTATACAACTAATAATGAATTAGGATTTGATTATTTAA
>CAZYWD010000024.1:7107-7523 GCA_964651795.1 uncultured Muribaculaceae bacterium | reverse complement strand
ATTATATAGGTTATCCTGT
Organism: uncultured Muribaculaceae bacterium; assembly: GCA_964651795.1. Lineage (GTDB taxonomy): Bacteria > Bacillota_I > Bacilli_A > RF39 > UBA660 > CAJOJO01. The sequence continues at coordinate 7,504 of CAZYWD010000024.1, read as the reverse complement.
AGTTAATGATCCTGTTTATGGAAAAAGAAAAATTATAGATAAAACTGGACAATGCTTACATGCAAAAACTCTAGGATTTATTCACCCTAGAACAAAACAATATATGGAATTTGATAGTGAATTACCAGATTGTTTTATAAATATATTAAATATGTTTAAAGATTAAGAAAATATATAAATAAACTTAATATAGTCGCATACCCAGTAAAGATAAGATAAGGTATTAAAAAAATGGACGCTTTTTTATTTATATTTTTTGTTTCAACATATAAGAATAAACCTGTAATTAGAATTAAAATTATATCAATTAATCCTAATAAAGGGCTTTTTAAACAGAAAAATAAATATAAATATAATTGATTAAAAATATAATTAATAATTAATATTAAATTATAAT
>CAZYWD010000024.1:0-7097 GCA_964651795.1 uncultured Muribaculaceae bacterium | reverse complement strand
GGTAGAGCAAAAAAGGGAACATTCAGTGTATCAAAATAATTTGTACACTTATTAAATAATAGTGAACTAATAGACCAAGGAAGTAGTAAAATAATGTATAGTAAAAAATTTTTCATTAAACACCTCTTTACTTATATTATGAACTATATTAAAATAATATTACATTAAATTGGAGGTAATTATGGATCAAGTAATAATAAGCAAAAATGATGAAACAGTTATGAAATTACTTCATTACTTTATAACTGAAATAGGATATAGTCCAATTGTTTTACATGGCGCTAAAGATGAAATTTGGTTAGAAAAATTAGATGGGTCATATCAAATAGTTAGAATAGTATCAAATTATATTCATAATAATGAACAATTAGATTTCGATATTTTTAAAACAAAACAAATATTAAAAAAGATTAAAAGAAAAACTTTTTCGTTTGATTTAAATACATTAAGTATATTTGTAAATATTGGTGAAAATGTTGAAATGAAAGAATATACACATTTAAATAAAATAGATTGTGCTAATTTAACAAATTTTAATGATATAAATAAATATAATTTTATTATAGAAGAATTTCCTAACATTACAAAAGAATCAAATTATAAAGAAAAAGGTATGGAATTATTTGTAAAAATTACTGATGATATTGCTAAAAAGAATGAATTAGAAAATGTTAAAAATGAAGAAGTATTTAAACAAAAAAAACCATATGTAACATATATTTTAATAGCAATTAATGTATTAATTTTTTTACTTGGAAATATTAATATAGAAGTAATAGATGCATTATTTTTACCTAGTAATATAGGAAATAACTATTATAGAATAATATCTGCTGCATTTACTCATTATGATGTTTTTCATTTATTATTTAATATGTATGCATTATATATAATTGGCCCACAAATAGAAAGTTTCTTTGGTAAATTTAAATATATATTAATTTATTTATTTAGTGCGATTATTGGTAGTTTAATGTCATTAACATTTATGATAGATGGTGGAGGTTCTTTAGGAGCAAGTGGTGCTATATTTGGACTATTTGGTTCATTATTAGTATTTGGATACCATTATAGATTATATTTAGGTAATGTACTTAGATCACAAGTAATTCCATTAATAATATTTAATTTAGTATTAGGACTTTTAGATAAAAATATAGACAATGCTGCTCATATTGGTGGATTAATAGGTGGAATATTAATATCTATGGCAGTAGGTGTTAAATATAAAACAGGTAGTACTGAGAAAGTAAATGGAATAATATTATCAATAATTATTTTTCTATTCTTAATTTATACCGCATTTATAGGAATGTAAAAAAGAGTATTCAAAATACTTTTTTTTTGATATAATATTTATAGAGAGTGGGTAGTATTATGATAGATAAATATAATTTAACTCAAGAACAAAATGTTTTTTTAGCTAAAAAAATATTGGTTTCTAATATATATAATAGTGCTAAATTAGAAGGATTAAATGTAACATATCCAGATACACAAACAATATTAGATGGGGTAAATGTTCCAAATCTAAAATTGGATACTATTACATGTATATTAAATTTAAGAGATGCTTGGAAAGAAATTTTAAACACTATAGATGAAGAATTAAATTTAGAATATATATGTAAAATAAATTCATTTGTATCAAGGAATGAATCATTAGAGTGGGGAAAATTAAGAACAGGTAATGTTGGTGTAGGTGGTACAAATTATATTCCAGAATTACCAAAAGAAGAAAATGTAATTAAAGAATTAAATGAGATATTAAATATAGATAATATAACATTAAGATCTATCAAAATAATGTTATATGGCATGCGTAAACAGTTATTTTGGGATGGTAATAAAAGAACCAGTATGTTAGTCGCAAACAAAATAATGATTCAAAATGGTAAAGGAATAATTACTGTAAAAGATGAAAATATACATAAATTTAATGAATTATTAACAAATTATTATGAAACTAATGAAGATATAGATATAATAAAATTTATTTATGATAATTGTATCTATGGAATAGAAATGTAATATGGAGGAGTAAAATGAAAAAGATTAAAAATTTGCCTAAGGGGGCTAAAATTGCAATAATATTAAGTATATTAATAATTATTGCAGTAGCTATTTATTTCATATTCTTTAATAAGAGTGAAGAAAAGAAAGTTGAAATAAAGAAAAAACAAGCTAGTGAAATAACAACTAAAGAAGAATGTGAAAAAGAAGGATTCTATTGGTGGAGTAAAACAAGTACATGTAATATTGAAGAAGCAAAACTTACAATCATTAATGAAGAGTCAACTACTAGACCAATAGCTGTTATGATTAATAATCATGCTCAAGCTAGACCATATCATTCAGGATTAAATGAAGCTAACATCGTTTATGAAATAATCGTTGAAGGTGGTATTACAAGAATGATGGCTGTATTTAAAGATACTACTACAGCAAGAATTGGTTCAGTTAGAAGTAGTAGACATTATTTCCTAGATTACGCTATGGAAAATGATGCTATTTATGTTCACTTTGGATGGAGTCCACAAGCACAAAGTGATATAAGTAAATATGGAATTAATAATGTAAATGGATTATATGATTCAGGTTTCTGGAGAGATAATGCTTTACCAATAGATTATGAACATACTGCTTTAACTAATATTGAAAATATTAAAAATGTTATGTCTAGTAGAGGATATAGAACTGATTATAATTCAACTGATGTAAAAAAAGAACAAGTATTAACTTATAGTGTTGATGAAGTAGATATTAGTGGTAAGGAAGATAGTATAATAGCTAATAATGTATCAGTACCTTATTCATACTATATGACTAGTTCATATACATATGATCCAACTAACAAATACTATTTAAGATTTGCTAATGGGGTAGCGCATACTGATTATGTAACTAAAGAACAATACCATTTTAAAAACATTATAGTTATTAATGTTAATAATTATTCAATAGATAATTATGGAAGACAAACATTAGATAATGTAGGAACTGGTACTGGATACTTTATAACAGATGGTTATGCAAGACCAATTACTTGGGAAAAATCATCTAGAGAAGCTAAAACAGTATATAAATATACAGATGGTACAGTAATAACAGCAAATGATGGAAATACATTCATTCAAATTCAACCAAGTAATCAATCAACAACCATTACAGAATAAGGTCTAAAAGCCTTTTTTTGTTAATTTATGTAAAAAATAAACAAAAATAATGTTAAAATTCTTATAAATATGATATAATGTAGTAGTGCTTGAGGTGAAGAACAAAATGATTAAAAATATAAATGACGAAGAGTATTTATTTTTTGTCAATGATATATTAGAAAATGAAGAATTTAAAAAAATTGATTTAATAGAACATCATGGAATAAGTAGACTAGATCATTCAATTAGAGTATCTTATTATTCATACAAATTAGCAAAAATCTTAAAATTAAATTATGAAGAAACAGCACGTGCTGGTTTATTACATGATTTCTTTTTAAACTCTGAGAATAGAAAAATGAAAGAAAGATTTCTTTCTACTTTTACACATCCAAAATATGCAGTAGAAAATTCTAAAAAATATTTTGAAGTAACAGATATGGAACAAAATATTATTGAATCACATATGTTTCCAATTTATAAAAGCTTACCTAAGTATGCGGAAAGTTGGTTAGTTAGTATTGTTGATAAATTATCAGCTACATATGAATTTAGTAAAACATTTGGAATGAAATTTTCTTATGCAACAAACTTATTCATTTTAATAATATTAAATAATATGAGGTAATTAATACCTCTTTTTTGTCGTATATTATTATAAAAAGAATATAATTTATTGACTTTTAATAAAAAATAATATATATTTATTAATAGAGGAGTGATGAGATGTTTTGTAGTGAATGTGGAACAAAAAATGAAGAAGGTTCTTTATTCTGTGAAAATTGTGGTACTAAAATAGAACAACCAGTAGTTAAGAATGAAAAGCCTAAAAAAGTATCAAAAAAAACTAAAAAGAAAAACAACAAGCTAATGTATATTATAATAGCAGTTGTTGTAGTATTAGTAGGAGCATATTTGTTTTTAAATAATATGACAAGTCCTAAAAATGTAGCTAAAGGTTTCTTTGAAGCAGTCGCAAGTGCTGATGCTGATAAACTATATGACTATATGGATGTAGAAGAAAGTGAATTTACAACTAAAAAAATATTTAAGGATAAGATTAAAAATTCTAAAAAAATAGAATTAACAAATTATACAGTAGGAAATCCTTTAATTGCTAAAAATAAATTAAGTGCAACTGTAAAAATTAGTTATTTATTAGATGGTGAATATGATTCAGAAGAAATTACAGTTAAATTAATTAAAGATAAGAAAAAGAAATGGTTATTATTTGATAATTGGAAAATAAATACTAAAGGTTATGAGGTAGTAAAAAATTTTGAATTTAGATTACCAAAAGAATCAAAATTAGAAATTGAAGGAATTAAAGTAAAAGATAAATATTTGAAGAAAGATTCTGAAGATAAAAATTTAGATATATATGTAATTCCATCTATGTTTGAAAGTGAATATAACATTAAAGTTACTTTACCAATTGGTTTAGAAATCAAAGAAGAAGTAAATACTAGTAGTTATTATTCATATTACACAGTAGATTTAAGTGAAGATAATTTGACAGATGAATTAAAAAAATCTTTACAAAATGCTTCTAAAACAGCATTAGAAAATATTTATAATAGTGCTAAAGATAAAAAATCATGGGATGATGTTAAATCAAAATTTGAATATAAAGGTGGAGATGTAAGTGATGTAAAGAAAGCTTATGAGAATTTAGTAAAATCATTTACTTCATCAAGTTCAACATTAACAAGTTTATCATTTACTAAAATTGATATTAGTAATGTTTCTTTAACAGATGAAGGATATGTTTATGTTTCAGCTAAAGCTTCATATGATTTTACAGTATCATATCAATCTGGTGATGAAACAAAAACAAATGATAGTGATGACTATGATTATGTTTATTTAACATTTGATTATAATAATAAAGAATTTAAATTAGTTGATGCCTCTAGTTTAAATTCATATTATTCAAAATATTATTAAGAAGGAGTGAATAGAAATGACAAAATTTTGTACAAAATGTGGTAGTCCACTAGAAGACGGAAAACCATGTAAATGTGAAAAAGTAGTAAAGGAAACTAAAAAAGAAGTTAAATCAAATTCAAATTTCGTTGATTTATTAAAAGAATATTTAGATGTAGTTAAAAAAACTTTTAGTAAACCAATCGATGTATTAAAGGAAAATGCTAGTGAAGATAAATTTAATTTATCATTAGTAGCAATTGCAATATTTGGTATTGTAATTGGATTATTTGTATGTTTAATCATAAAAAATACTTTAGGTATTTATTCAGGATTAGTTGAAATTCCATATTTTAAAATATTCTTAGTAAGTTTAGTATTAGGTGCTGGAACAATAACAATTATGGCTTTAGTAGGTTATGTTGTAGTAGATAAATTATTTAAAGGTGAAACATCTATTAAAAAAATGTTTGTACTATTTGGTTTATCTTCAACTATAGCATCAGTTGCAATTTTATTATCAGCTCTATGTACATTATTAGAGCTTAATGTTACAATCACTTATGCTATAATCGCACTTGGTTCATTATTGAATTTAAGTTATACAATTAAAGGAATTGAATATTATTCAAAACTAAATATTAATACTATTGGTTATTCTATAGTTTTAACTAATGGTGTTACTAGTGTAATTGTATACTATATAGCAAAAGAAATCTTACCAAAAATACTTTCATAAAATGCATTTATATGCATTTTTTTCTTGAAAATATGTTATAATAAATAGGAATTATTTATTATAATGTCTTCGTAGCTCATCTGGATAGAGCAACCCCCTCCTAAGGGGTAGGTAGTAGGTTCAAGTCCTATCGAGGACACCATTTATAAAATTAAACTCTGTATAGAGTTTTTCTTTACAATCAAATATTTTTAATATATAATAATTAGTACTTAAGGAGGGTTTTTATGAATCAAGTTATAGGAATAGGACCATGGAGTAAATTTAATTTAGAGATTAATTATGATAATATCTATATAGGCGATATTCAAAAATGTACTTCATATTATAATAATTTTGATGAGGCATGTAAGCATGGAGCAACTGATGTTGAGGGATTTGAAAGAAAGATATTTCAATCTAATATAATAAAAGAAAGAACAATTCTAGTTCAATTAAATTATAAAAATAAAGATTTATATATTGAACTAGAAAAATTTACAAAGAAAAATTTAAAAAAATATATTAGATTTACTAATAATGGTGGAGTAAATATATTTATAACAGAAGATGGACCAGTTTTACTTGATGAACCATCTTATCTTGGAGATAAATTTGTAAATAAAAATACATTAGTAAAATTTGATGATTTAGAAAATAAAAAAGTTAAAAAAGTTGTTAATAAAAAAAGGTTGACAGCAATATAATATTATGATATTATTATTAAAGTGAATGGAGGGAAACTATGGCAGTTAAATTAAGACTTAAAAGAATGGGTGCTAAAAGAAGACCATTTTATCGTGTAGTAGCAGCAGATTCAAGAGTTGCTAGAGATGGTAAAGATATCGAATTAGTAGGAACTTATAATCCAAATGTTGATCCAGCTGAAATAAAAATTGATGAAGAAAAAGCATTAAAATGGTTAAATAATGGAGCTATTCCTACAGATACAGTTAGAGATCTATTAAGTAAACAAGGTGTTATGAAAAAATACCATGAATCAAAAATGACTAAAAAAGAAGGTAAATAATGAAATTAGTTGAACTTACTGAATTTTTAGTAAAAAATATTGTAAAAGATCCAGATTCTGTATCAGTTAAATCATTTGAAGATGAAGAATTTATTAATATTGAAGTATTAGTAAGTAATGATGAAATCGGTGCTGTTATTGGTAAAGCAGGAGCAAATGCTAATGCTATTAGAACACTAGTACAAGCATCATCATATATTAATAAAGAAAAGAAAGTTAAAATCAATATTGATTCAATTTAAACTGTTTAATAAACAGTTTTTTT
>CAZYWD010000023.1:0-7964 GCA_964651795.1 uncultured Muribaculaceae bacterium | reverse complement strand
TAAATGCTCCAGATGTAGCAGCAAAATCATAACTAGTATCAAAATTCATTTCACTAGTTTTTAATCCACCTTGATTTATAGCATATTCTAAAGTCATAGCAGGCATTCCAGCTTTTCTACCAGCTATTATATGTTTACCTTTTAAATCTTCTACAGTAAAATCATCAATTTTTTCTCTTGAAATTAAAAAACTTCCATCTTTCTTAGTTAATCCAGCAAAACTAACTAAATAGTCTTCTTCCCCGTTATTATAGACATAAATAGTTGCTTCCGTACCACAAAATCCTATATTAACATCTCCTGATAATACAGCAGCAGTAACCTTATCAGCACCTGGAGTTAGTAATATTTCAACATCTAATCCTTCATCTTCAAAATATCCTAATGAATGAGCTATATATTGTGGAGCATAAAAAATAGAATGTGTTACTTCTGCTACTTTAATTTTCTTTAATTCATCTTTTGGTTTAAATATTGTTGATAAACTAATTACTATACATATTAATATTAAACATATTATAGAAAAAATAAGTTTTTTCATTTTTCTTCTCCTTTCTTTCATATTTATTATATTCAAATATAAAAGAGGAGTTCTTTAAAAAAACCATATTTTATTAATATATAGTTGACAAATAATTTTTAAATATGTTATAATTAATTCGTTCATTTGGGGAATTAGCTCAGTTGGCTAGAGCGCCACGCTTGCACCGTGGAGGTCAAGGGTTCGAATCCCTTATTCTCCACCATTTGAATATAAACCTTTAGTTTTAAAGGTTTTTTTGTTGACTATTTTTAGAGAACCCTTTTGACCTCCACTTCTATTTATTTTAGACAAAAAAACACAAAATTTATTTGTGTACCAAAGAATATTTGTTTAAGTATGATATTTTTTTATTTGCTAAGTATAAATCAATAATGAAACAAGCAATTAAAATGATTATTCCACCTATAGCAATGAATTTTATAAATTTGTTTTCTTATTTTTTATGAATTTTTTTATTTCTTATTCCATCAATTATACATGCAATTCCAAATAGTAGAAGTATATTATGACCTAATATTTGAAAAAATTCACCAGAAAAATTAAATCCAACTATTACAAAATTAAGAATAATTAATAAAATACCTGCTCCTATTTCACCTAATAATGCTTCTTTTATCTTTTGTTTTTTCATAATTCCTCCAATTTAATAATTAGCATTTATACTAGCCTATATTATAGTGTTATCACCTAGATTTAAATATTGTAATAAATTTAACTTTTAAATTTATTTTACTATAAAAAAATAAAAAAATCAAATAATTGTTTATAATTATAGCATTTTCTTTTTATAAAAAATATGCTATAATATTCATATAATTAGGAGGTACATATGGCAGAATTATTAAAAAGTAGTTATAGATTATCAATTATCTATTCAATCTTATTTATAGTAATAGGTGTAACATTATTTATTGATCCAGCAGGATTTGTTATATTAGTTTCATACCTAATAGGAGCACTTCTTGTTACAGCAGGAATAAATAATATTATTAGTTATACTAAAAATAAAGAAATGATTGTATCAAAAGCATTACTTACATTTGGAATTATTTTATTAATAGGTGGGTTATTCTTAATAGCAAAGCCTACATTTATAGGAAAAATTATTCCAACAGTAATAGGTATATGTTTAATAATTAATAGTGTTGAAAAATTAATTTATTTAAAATATTTAAAAGAACAAAATACAGATTCATATTTAATTTCAATGATATCTGGTATAATAGCTTTAGTAGCAGGAATATTCTTACTATTTAATCCACTTTCAGGAACACTTATAGTAACCCAAATAATTGGAGTAATAATAGTTATATATTCTGTAATGGATTTAATAGAAAAATTGAGATTTAAAAAAGGTATTAAAAGTAGTGCAAAACCTACAGAAGAAAATATTAAAATAATTGATGAGAAATAGCTTGACAAGTTATTTCTTTTTATATATAATATAGAACACGAAAAGGGGAATGGTGCAGTATGACCGAAGAACAAATAAAATTATTGAGAATTTCTTATTCAAACAATTTATCATTATTAGAAATAGATAAAAAAATAAGATTAAATAAGGAAAAAGTAGAAGAACTTGATTATATATTTAATTTAAGAGATACTAAAACAACATGGAATATGACAACTATTAACATGGTATTATGTTCAGGATTAATGTCACTTTTAGCACAAGGAACACTTAAATTGCAAAAACCATCTGCCGCATTTATGTTTGGTGGATTATCTGTAGCTTCAATAGCTTGTGGAATAAATGGAAGAAAAACAGAAGAAAAATATCAAGAAGTTGTAAAAAAATCAATACTACAAAAATATGAAATGGATGAAATAAACCAATATACATATATGCAATATAATGATACATTACAAGAATTAGAAAATTTAAAAAAATTAAGAAATCAAATAACATCTCAAGAAATTTTAATAAAAGGTGAATTAGAAAATGTAAAAGAATTGACAAAATAATTGTTAAATTCTTTTTTTTTGATATAATAAATATAGGTGATATATATGGATAATTTTAATTTCACAAAAGCATTTGTTAATGTAGATAAAAAAACCACTACAGATTCTAGTTTTGTAAAAATGAATGACTTAAATAGGATTGAAAGAATTAATGATAATATGAATGGAATAAATCCCTATTTAAAAACAAAACAAAGTGAGCCAGTAGTAAAAGAAGAAAAAGTAGAAGTAACTGATATCTATAGAAATAGAATAAATGCTTTAAATAATATTAAAAAAGACTAACGATTTGTTAGTCTATATAAGCTAAATGATGGTCTATTAAATAATCTAAATTTAATTTCACTAGTACCAATACCACTTGATATATATAAATCAGTGGTTTTTATTTTGTAATATTCATCATAATATTTTTGTGCAAAATTAGGTTTTATAATCGCACCTATAAAAGGTAACCTAACTTGTCCATTATGACTATGTCCTGCTAATATTAAATTAAATTTACTATAATCTATATCATCAATGAAATCAGGCTCATGAATAAGTAGAATAGTGTAATTAGGTTTTTTCTCAGTAGTATCTAAATATTCAAATGTATTTTTTAATTTATCAGTAATTTTATCTTTGCCATATACATTAGTACTAACACCACTTATTAAAATACTTTCAGTTGTATTAGTATAAATTAAATCATAATTATCATTTAAATTCTTAAATTCACCATTATCAATTATAATATCCCAATTCTTAAACTTATAATCATGATTTCCTTTAATAGCATACTTTCCAATATTAGCATCTATACCTTTTAGAAATTCACTCAAAATAGTTATATCACTTTCTTTTATAATAGTATCCTTATCAATCAAATCACCAGTTAAAACAACAATATCAGGTTTAGTTAAATTAATTTCATTTTTAATATTTTCTAATTCTTTTTTAAAAGTTGTTTTACCATAATGAATATCTGTTAAATGAACAATTTTTAATCCATAAAAATCATTTGATAATTCTTTGTTTTCAATTCTATATTCCTTAATAAATATTCCACTTGTTCCTATATATCTACTATAAAGTAAAATAGTACAAATAAAAACAATAAATAAAATACAAAATAATATTATTTTAAAATGTGAATGCTTTTTATCATCTTTATTCATATCATCACCATATCTATTTTAACACATAATAAAAAAAAAGACTATTGTCTTTTACAAAAACAAAATTAGAAATTGTAATCCTAGTAATATTCCATTATGCATTAAATGAAATCCTATAGAAGTATAAATATTTTTAGTTTTTTCATACATATATGCGAATGCGACTCCTAATGCAGAATAAGGAATCAAATATAATAAATCACCCATATTATTAATATTACCTTCTAAATGTATATATCCAAATAGTAATCCAGATAGAATAACAAATAAATATTTATTTGGAATAATCTTTTTAACACTCATACGGAATACTAATTCTTCAACAATTGGTGCGAATATAACACCTGAAAAATAAATATACATAGGGGAGATACTAAACATAGTCCTAATTTGATCCTCATTAGTTGATAATCCCTTATTTAAAATTAAAATAATAATAAAATTACTCATAAGCATAATTCCAAGTCCAATTAACCAATATTTAAAACATTCACCATAATATTTTTTATGATTTTCCTTTAAATCTTTAAAATCATTTATTAATTTTTTATTATAAATCATAATTAATACACACATAATTAATATTTCATAAATTACAGCATATAATATTCTAATCATAGATGGTAAAACACTAATATCAATATCTAATAAATAAAAAACTAAAAGTTGCATATTAGATAAAAAATAATACACAAAAATCGCACCAATCCCCATTAAAGCACTTTTAATATAATTTTCTAGTTTCATCTTATCACTCCTTATTTATTATAACATATTATATAATAAAATAAAAAATACTTTTATTTTTTTTGTAGATGTGTTATAATCTTTGTAGTGCAACAAAAAAAGAGTGGAAAAACCACTCTTTAAATTATGTTTAGGAGGTATTTATGATTGAAGAAAGTGTTAGAGAATTAATTGAAAATGTAATAACAGAAAACAATTACATACTTGATGATGTTTTATATGTAAAAGAAGGAAGTTCAATGTTTTTAAGAATCGTAATTGATAAAAATGGAATTATAGATATTGATGATTGTGTAAAAGTAACAGGTCTTATTAATCCATTATTAGATGAAAAAGACTTAATAAAAGATAATTATATACTAGATGTTTGTTCAAAAGAGAAAGGTTGTGAATAAAATGGACAACAAAAAATTCAAATCAGCTGTAGATTTATTAGTAAAAGAAAAAGGTATAAATGAAGATACAATATTTGAAGCTATGGAATTAGCTTTAACATCTGCTTATAAGAAAAATTACAATTCATTATCAAACGTAAGAGTAGAAATAAATAGAGCAACAGGAGAAATACATGTATATTCATTTAAAACTGTTGTTGATAAAGAAGAAGAAAACAAATTCAAAAAATTCTCAGATATAGACTTTTCAGATATTCCAGAAGATGAAGCTGAAGATGTAGATGTATTACCATTTGTATATGATGAAAGAATACATTTAACTTTAGAAGAAGCTAGAAAAATAGTACCAGATATCAAACTTGGTGAAACAATTGAAGAAGAAATTACACCAAAAGATTTTGGTAGAGTAGCAGCTGCTACAGCTAAACAAGTAGTTGTTCAAAAAATAAGAGAAGCCGAAAAAAATGTAATCATAGATGAATTTAGTGATAAACAAGATGAAATGGTTGTTGGATTAGTAGCAATGGAAGATCAAAGAAATTACTACATTGATTTAGGAAAAACACAAGGAATATTACCAAAAACTGAATGTATTCCAAATGAGACAATTAAAATGGGTAGTAGTTTAAAAGTATATATTACAAAAGTAGATAGTAATTCAAAAGGACCAATCATATTACTTTCAAGAATTCATTATGGATTTGTAAAAAGATTATTCGAATTAGAAATACCTGAAATAAACGATGGAACTATATTAATATATAGTGTTGCTAGAGATGCAGGAAATAGAACAAAAATAGCTGTATCATCAGAAAATTCAAAAGTTGATCCAGTTGGATCTTGTATTGGTGAAAGAGGATCAAGAATAAATAGAATAATTGGTGAATTAAGTGGAGAAAAAATAGATGTTATACCTTATGATAAAGATGCATCTAAATTTATTGAAAATGCTTTAAGTCCTGCTAAAAATTTACAAGTATTTATTACTGATGAAATGAAAAAAGAAGCATTAGTCTTAGTAGATAATGACAATCTTTCTTTAGCAATCGGTAAAAAAGGATTAAATGTAAGATTAGCTGCTCGTTTAACACACTTTAAAATAGATGTTAAAACTTATGAACAAGCTAAAGAAGAAGGAATCAGTATTCTAGGATAGGAGGTAATTATGAAAAAAACACCACTAAGAACATGTGTAATAACAAAAGAAAAATTACCAAAAAAAGAATTAGTAAGAATCGTTAGAACACCTGAAGGAAATATTATAATTGATGAATCAGGAAAAGCTAATGGTAGAGGAGCTTACTTAAAAAATGATTTAGAAACAATCGAAAAAGCCAAAAAAAATAAAGCTTTAAATAAACACTTAGAAACAGATATACCAGAAAGTATATTTGAGGAATTAAAAACCTTAGTCAAATAGAAAGAGGTGATATTATGATGTCAGTCGAAGAATATGCATTAGATGTTAATAAAAAAGTATTTGATGTTTTAAAAAAATGTGAAGAATTAGGGATAAATGCCACTGGTAATGATTATATGTTAAGTGAGGATGATATTGTTGAATTAGATAATGTCATAAATCAAGTACCAGATGAAGAAGAACTAGAGGAACTTGATGTACTTGCAGAAGACTATGTTGAGGAAGAACCAGTACAAAAGGTAAAACCAAAACTACAAGTAAAATTAAATACTACTAAAAAAGATCTTGCTTCTAAGAAAAAAGAAATGTATAAAAACAAAGAAAAATTAATGACTAATACAGTTAGTGAAAATATAGTATTTTATAAAGATGGAATGACTATTGGAGAACTTGCTAGTAAATTAAATGTTCCAGGATCTGAATTAGTAAAAAAATTATTTAGTTTAGGAATATTAGGAACAGTAAATAATAGTATAAGCTTTGAAAATGCTGAAATATTAGTATTAGATTATGATAAAGAGTTAAAGAAAGAAGAAACACAAGATGTTTCTAACTTTGAAACTTATGAAATTATGGATGATGAAAAAGATCTATCAGTTAGACCTCCAGTAGTTACTATAATGGGACATGTTGATCATGGTAAAACTACACTACTAGATACAATTAGAAAAGCTAATGTAGTAGATAGTGAAGCTGGAGGAATTACTCAAGCTATTAGTGCTTACCAAATAAAATATAATGATAAAAAAATTACATTTATCGATACTCCAGGACATGCAGCATTTACTGAAATGCGTGCTAGAGGAGCTAGTATAACAGATATCGTAATTATTATTGTAGCTGCTGATGATGGGGTTATGCCTCAAACAAGAGAAGCAATAGATCATGCAAAAGCTGCTAATGTACCTATATTAGTTGCTATTAATAAAATAGATAAACCAGGAGCTAATCCTGATAAAGTAATGCAAGAGTTAACAGAATGTGGCTTAACTCCAGAAGCATGGGGTGGAGATACAATATTTACATCTATTTCTGCTAAACAAGGAACTGGTATTAATGAATTACTAGATAATATCTTATTAGTAGCTGAAATGGAAGAATATAAAGCTAATCCATCAAGATATGCAATTGGTACAGTTATCGAATCAAGACTAGATAAACAAGTTGGACCAATAGTTACAGTATTAGTTCAAAATGGTACCCTAAGATTAGGTGATCCTATAGTAGTAGGTACTGCTTATGGAAAAGTTAGAACTTTAAAAAATGATAAAGGTGAAGAAATAATGGAAGCAGATCCATCACTTCCAGTTGAAATTACCGGTTTAAATGATACACCTACTTCTGGTGATAAATTCATGGCTTTTGAAAATGAAAAACAAGCAAGAAGTATTGGTGAACAAAGGAAAATAGAAAAGAAATCACAAGAAAATGTTAAATCAGAGGTAGTAACACTTGATGATTTATTCAGTAAAATTAGTGAAGGCTTAAGAGAAATCAATGTAATTATTAAAGCTGATGTACATGGATCTAGTGAAGCAATTAAAAATTCATTAGAAAAAATCCAAGTAGAAGATGTTAGAGTAAAAGTAGTTAGAAGTACTGTTGGAGCAATCACTGAAAGTGACATAGTTTTAGCTAAAGCTTCAAATGCTATTATAGTTGGATTTAATATTAGACCAAATAATGCTATTAGGGATTATGCTAAAGAACAAGGTGTTGAAATAAGACTA
>CAZYWD010000022.1:1035-7966 GCA_964651795.1 uncultured Muribaculaceae bacterium | reverse complement strand
ACTGTTATGTAGTAGTAGAATTAAAAGTAACAGAATTAAAAAAAGAACATATTGGCCAAATAAAACTATATATGAATTATATAGATAAAAATATAAAAAAAATAAATCAAGAAAATACAATAGGAATAATAATATGCAAAAAAGATAATCAATTTATAATGGAATATTGTAGTGATGCAAGAATATTTAAAACTACATATCAATTAGTATAAAAAAAAGATTATTTAAAATCTTCTTCATTGTATAAATTATATTTTTCTGCTAATTCAACTAAATCACTGATCTCTTTAGTTTTTTCTATATCTTCTTCAACATCATAAATAACTTTTTGATGATTAATATTATTTTCAACAGTCGTTTCTTTAACATTTTTAACTTCTAAATATCTTAAAAAATAGAATATTAAACATAAGAATTGAAGATTAACTGTCGCATATATAAATCCACTAGCTAAGAAATCTATTTTAACAAAGAATAAACTAATCATTGAAATAATAATAGAAATAAATAACGTAGTAGTTTTAATTTTACCAATCATTAATGATTCAGTTCTATTAAGTTTAAAATAATAAAATAAATTAGCGCCACCAATTATTATTTCTAATACTAGTGGTAATATTAATATATTAATATTTCTAATTAAACAAGCAGTTAAACCTATTGCAAATATCTTATCAGCAACAGCATCTAATTTAGCGCCTTTATTAGAAACAGTATTCCATTTTCTAGCTAACTTACCATCAACTAAATCAGTTAAGGCACAAATAATAGCTAAAACAATTACTATTTTCATTATCCCAAGTAAACCCAATACTATAATTACTGGTGTTAAAATAATTCTAGTTAAAGTTAAGGCATTAGGTATTATTTTTTTATAGTCCTTCATAAACTCACCATCTTCATCAATAATTGTATCATTTAATTCTAAAATAATCAATTCTATATAAGTATATTTAACAAATAAAAAATTAAAACATATAATATAGTGTATTATTAATTTAATACAATTTGAACCTCGGTAGTGCTACTGAGGTTCTTTTTTATTCAAAAATCATCAAATTTCTTTTATTAATTTATTAAATATGATAAAATTGTTATAGAGATTGGAAGTGATATCATGGTTAAAGAAAATGTTTTACCAGCAGATACATTTATTGTTGTTAATAAAACAATATTAAATGAAAATGATCGTAAAAATTTAATTATGTTATATCAACCAATAATAGGATATAAAGCAATAAGTCTTTATTTTACATTATGGACTTATTTAGATAAAAGAGAAATACTATCTAATGAAACAACACATCATCAATTAATAACAAGTATGCAATTAAAATTAAGTGATATTATTGAATCTAGAGAAAAACTAGAAGCAATAGGATTATTAAAAACATATGTAAGAAAATCAAATATAAATAATTTTGTATATGAATTATATTCTCCAGTAGGACCATTTGAATTTTTAAACAATCCAGTATTAACAATTTCATTATATAATAATGTTGGTAAATTAGAATATGAAAGAATAGTTGAATATTACAAAGTACCAAAAATATCTTTAAGAGATTATGAAGAAATAACATGTTCATTTAATGATATATTTAAATCAACTAATATGAGTAATATAGATAAAATTGAAAATATAAATAAATATAGTTCAAATAAATTAGATATTGATTCTAAAATAGATATTGATAATGTTATTAGTTTAATACCAGATGAAATATTTAATACTAGAAGTATGACTAAAGAAACAAAAGAATTGATCAAAAAAATCTCATTTATATATAATTATGATGATGCTAAAATGAGTGAATTAATTAGAGAATCATTAGTAGATAAAAAAATAGATAGAAATTTATTAAGACAAAATAGTAGAAAATATTATCAATTTGAAAATAGTGGTAAATTACCAAGTATCATTTATAGAACACAACCAGATTATTTAAGAAAACCAGTAGGTGATGTTAGTAAAAAAGCTAAAATGATATATCAATTTGAAACAACAACACCTTATGATTTTTTAGCAAGTAAATATAAAGATAGTAAACCATCTAAAACAGATATAAAAATATTAGAGTATTTGTTACTTGATATGAATTTAAACTCAGGAGTAGTAAATGTACTAATAGACTATGTCTTAAAAATAAATGATAATAAACTAAATAAAAACTTTATAGATGCTATAGCTAGTCAGTGGGCAAAAAGCAAAATAGAAACAGTAGAAGAAGCTATGAATATTGCTGAAAAAGAATATAAAAGAAAAAAACCAACTAAAAAAGAAATAGCAAAACCTGAATGGTTTGATAAAGATATTGAAGGAACTAAGGCTTCGACAGAAGAAATAAATGAAATCGAAAATTTACTTAGTAAGTACAGGTGATGATATGGAACAAATGAAATTAAAAAGTAAAAAAATAGATTCAATGAGTAACTTAAATAAACTATTAAATGATATAGAATTTAAAGAATACATTGATAAATTAGATATTCCTTATGAAACTTTAGCGCGTTATACATCACTTTTAGAAGAATGCAAAGATGAATATTATAGATGTAAAAATTGTAAATCTATAATGGAATGTAATAATAAAATAGAAGGATGTATGTATTTACCTATTAATGATAATGGAATAAAATTTTGTTATAAAAAATGTAAATATAAAAAGAAAATAGAAGAAAAATATGATTATTTAAAAAATGTATATACATTTAATATTCCTAATTGTATTAAAGAAGCTAATATGAAAGATATTGATATTACAATTAAGGAAAGAGCAAAAGCAATAAAGTTTTTAACACAATTTATTGAAGATTACTTAAATCATAAAAAAGTTACAGGATTATATTTATATGGTAACTTTGGATCAGGAAAGACCTATTTAATAAGTGCAATGTTCAATGAATTAGCAAAACATAAAATAGAATCAGCCATAATATTTTGGCCAGAATATTTAAGAATGTTAAAAACATTATTTAATGATAATAATGAATATAAAAGATCATTTGAAAAAGTAAAAACAGTTCCTTTATTATTAATCGATGATTTAGGTGCTGAAAATATGACAACATGGGGTCGTGACGAAATATTGTGTCCTATATTACAATATCGTATGGAAAATGACTTACCTACATTTATTACTTCAAATTTAGATTTAAAAAGTTTAGAAACTCATTTAAGTATGAATAATGAAGTAATCAAAGCTAGAAGAATAATTGAAAGGGTAAAACAATTAACTAATGAGTTAGAAATGATAAGTAAGAATTTGAGAAAGTAGGAAACAATTATGGATGTGCAAAAAGAAGTAGAAGAATTTTTATTAGAATGGGAAAATATTACAATAGATGATGTATATGAAAAAACAATGGATAAAATTTCTAATTTTAAAAAACAAAAAAATATAATCGTATTTTTAAAACTATTAATTTCTAATCTAGATAAAAAAACATATCAAATTATTGTAGATGCAAAAAATCTTTCTTTAAATGAGAAAAGAAAATATATTTCAAAATTTAAGAAAGAAAAAGAAAAAGCTGAATGTATTATTACGATATATAAAGAATTTAAGAAAAATTATGTTGAAGAAAAAAAGAGTCCAATGATTTCAAATAATAATCAAATTATATCAAATGATGAAATTGAATATAAAGATACATTAGATATAAAGGAAACTATTGAGGAACAAATAAAATTAGGCAATGATATAGATTCCTATGATTTACCGGATTCAATGGATGCATTTGCTCATTACATAAGAAATTGTAATATTATAAATGACAATGAAATAATAATTAAATATTCAGATTATTTATGTAACACATTGGTGGAATATTTATATAACAATAATAAAATGTTTGTTGAATTTAGTTATTTACTAGATGCTTTAAAAAACAAAATCAATGAATATGATAGATATTCTGATGAAAGAAGATTATTGAAAAACATTCAAAAAAGATTTAAAAGTATATATAAAATATATAGTAATACAAATGTAAAAGAAAATAAAGATGTTTACTTTGATATAATTGACTACTATTTAGAGAAAGAAAACTTTTTTCAAATTCAAGAATTAATAAAAAGAAAACCAGAAATATGTAATTTATCTAATGATGAAGGACATGTTGCTATATATATATTAGAAAAATATATAGATAATTTCAAAAAAATGACAAAAAACAAAATGGGTAATTATATAAATGTTAATTTCTTAAAAGAAGTGTATATGTTATTTACTAAGTCACCCGCACTTCGAATAAAATATGAAGATAGACAAAAAATAGATTCAACACTAAATGAATTTTCTAAATATGTAAATTCAGCTTTAATTAAAAGAAAAAGAAAAATATTTGCTTTAAAAGAAGCAAAGTCAATGAAATCAAATAATTTTTATAGTTTAAATCAAAACTTAGATTTAACTAATTTCAGTGATGATAATTTAGTGTATGAAAAACAAAGAATCATTAATTTAATAGAAGATTATGTTAGTACTATTCCACTAGAAAATACTGAAGATGCTTTTGTAGTTGGTAATAGGGCTTATTCATTATCTAGTGATAGTAGTATAAAAATAAAAATGCATTCTTTAGATATTAGTAACTTTGCAAAAAGAAAATCAGTAATGAATATGTACTTTGAACAATGTGAACTAAAAGGTGAAAAAGTAGATGATTTCATATTAAGAGGTTTTAACTTTCAAAAAGATAAACAATATCCTGTAATAACTTATGAATTGGAATTCTTTTTAAGTGGTAAGTTTAAATCTATGGATATAAGTAAAAATTTTATAAACATAACAAATATATATAATACTATGTATAATAGAAATTTAGAACAAAAAGAATTTTTTGATCTATTTACAAAGTCAGTTAATAAAAATGGAGGTATACTTACTACATTTGATACATATATTATGAATGATCACTTTAATGATGTTTTGATAAATGCATATACAGATTTCATTAAAAAACACTTGTTACCATTTATATATTATGGGTATAAGAAACAAACTGAAAAAGAATTAGATGAAGACAAAAATTTCTTAGCTACTAAACTTAATAATTTAGATAAAGTTGATACAATGGAATTATTACATATTTTAACTAGTAGAGTTGATAAATTCCATTATTCACAATATCCAATAGAAAATCCAGTTTATGATTTAAAATTAATAGATAATTTAAATTTTTTAGGATTAGAAAATCAAAGAATGTTAAATGATATATATTTTAATATTAGAGCGATCGAAGAACCTAAAAAATTATTAGAATTAAGAAAACAATATTATCAATACTATGATAAGAAAGTTGATGAATTTAATGAATCAATAAATTATGTAGATATGTCTAAAATAAAAAAATATCGTGGTAAAATGTTAGTAAAGAAACAATTTTAATTGACAAATATTATAATTGTAGTAAAATGAAAGTAGAAAGATTTTGATTAGGACGAGGTTATTAAATAATACTGATAGCGATTTAGGAATTGGTGTAAGCCTAAAAAGTTAGTTTGATAATTACTACCTATGAATTGAACTCGAAAGATGTTCCGGTTAAGCCGTTATCAAATTAAGTTAAAGGTAGGATGGTACCGTGCTAAGCACTCCTTATATAGAAATATATAAGGTTTTTTTATAGGAGGAAATATGGAAAATTTTGAAGAAATGTTAGATGATTTTATCGATGAAAATAGTATTAATGAAAAATTAGAATCAGACGATATAATTACTGATAATAAATCAGTAAATAAAAATAATAAAAATAATAGCAATTTTGAAAGAACAATTCCAATTAGTCAATTCGTAAGAGATTATTTAGGCACAGAACATAATTGTAAAAATTTAAAACATAAGGGTTTAAAATCATTTAAAAATCCATATATAATAGGCGTATCAAATGATTTCGCTATAAAAAATCCGGATTGTATTATTAGAAATGAAATAATTGTAGTAATTGATGATTATGGTAAACCAGGTACATATATTAATCCAAATATTTTAAAACAAATAAAATCAATGGAAGAATATAAATTAGCACTTTCAATACTTGAACAAATAAAACTATATGATTTAAAGAGTATAAATGAGTTATATACTAAATATAATGAGATTGCGCAAAAAATAGAAGATTTAGAAAAAATCTATATTGATAGCTGTGATTTATTAATGTGTTTAGAAAAAAAATATATTTTGAAAGAAATTCGTAGATATGTTAAACAAGCTAAGAAGATTAATTTTAAATTTATTACTAAACAAAAGCAACTCCAAACTAATATTGATTTTAGATACAATATATTAAATAGTATAGAAAAAAGTGAAAATGAAATTGATAATTATGATGAACTATATGAGGGAGTTAATAATAAAGTAAATAGACAAAAAACCAATAATAAAATTGATTTTCTTAGAAGAAAGGGAAAATAAATGACAAACGAGGAATATAGACAAAAATTAAGTGAATTAGAAATAAAATTAATATTGGAAAAAGATTTAAATAAAATAAAAGAAATAAAATCAAATATTAAAGAAATAAATAATATTAGAAAAACCACTTTATTAGAAGAAGGAGGAAAAATAAAATGATAAATATAAAAGAAAATGAGAAATTAAATATTTTAAATCATAGTTGTGCTCATTTATTAGCGCAAGCTGTAAAACATTTATATCCAGATGCTTTATTTTGGGTAGGACCAGTTATTGAAGAAGGATTTTATTATGACATAGATTTAGGTAATAAAGTTATATCAGAAGATGATTTAATTTTAATTGAAAAAGAAATGAAAAAAATATCTAAAGATGGAAAAAGAATTTATAGAGAAGAAATATCTAAAGTAGATGCATTAGAAAGATTTAAAAATGATAAATATAAAATAGATTTAATATCTAGAATGGATGAAAATGAAACAGTTATTTCTTGTTATACACAAGGTGACTTT
>CAZYWD010000022.1:0-978 GCA_964651795.1 uncultured Muribaculaceae bacterium | reverse complement strand
GACCACATGTTGATACAGTTAAAGAAATTAAATACTTTAAATTACTAAAAGTTAGTGGTGCCTACTGGAAAGGTGACGCTAATAATAAAATGTTACAAAGAATCTATGGTGTATGTTTTGAAACAGAAGAAGATTTAAATGAACATTTAAATTTATTAGAAGAAGCTAAAAAAAGAGATCATAAAAAATTAGGTAAAGAATTAGAACTATTTATGATGAGTGAATATGGTCCAGGTTTTCCATTCTTTTTACCAAAAGGTATGATATTAAGGAATATATTAGAAAACTATTGGTATAGTGAGCATACAAAAGAAGGTTATGAATTCATTA
Source organism: uncultured Muribaculaceae bacterium (assembly GCA_964651795.1). GTDB lineage: Bacteria > Bacillota_I > Bacilli_A > RF39 > UBA660 > CAJOJO01. The sequence continues at coordinate 648 of CAZYWD010000022.1, read as the reverse complement.
AAACACCTATTATGTTAAATAGAGATTTATGGGAAGTATCAGGACATTGGGATAATTATAAAGAAAATATGTATACTTCTAATATAGATGAAAAAGAATTTTACTCAAGATGATGCTCATATATTTATGAGAGATGATCAAATAGAAGAAGAAGTAATCAAATTAATTGCATTTATAGATAGAATTTATAGTGTATTTGGTTTAACTTATGATATTGAATTATCTACAAGACCAGAAAAAAAATATATTGGAACAATTGAATCTTGGGAAAAATCAGAAAAAGCTTTACAAGATGCTTGTCATAAAGCTGGACATGAATGTAAAATTAATCCAGGTGATGGAGCTTTCTATGGACCTAAACTAGACTTTCATATAAAAGATTCTTTAGGACGAGTTTGGCAATGTGGTACTATCCAATTAGATGCTAATTTACCTGAAAGATTTGATTTGACTTATATTGATGCAGATGGTTCTAAAAAAAGACCAGTTATGTTACATAGAGTAATATTTGGATCAGTTGAAAGATTTATTGGAATATTAATTGAACATTATGCAGGTGCATTTCCAACTTGGTTAGCGCCAATTCAAATAAATATATTACCAGTTAATAATGAATATCATTTGGAATATGCTAATGAAATTAAAAAA
>CAZYWD010000021.1:0-7996 GCA_964651795.1 uncultured Muribaculaceae bacterium | reverse complement strand
AAATGAGATATTAATGCATTTTAGAAGTGATAAAAAAAATAGTAAAAATATATCATTAAATGAAATGATAGGGTTTGATAAAGATGGTAATGAAATAACATTTTTAGATATATTAAAAACCCCTAAACCAGATTATGCTATGGATATGCATGAAAAACAAAATATTGAGAATTTAAAAAAATACTTTAATGTTTTAACTGATAGAGAAAAAGAAATAATGATAAAAAGATATGGATTAAATAATACCAAAGAAGTAACCCAAAAAGAGATTGCTGATGATTTAAATATATCTAGAAGTTATGTCTCTAGAATAGAAAAAAGAGCCTTAACTAAAATGTTGAGAGAATTTATTAGAAATAAAGATATAAATTAGTATACTTTTTCTTTAAAATGATGTATAATAAATGTAATATTTGTTTGAAATAGTAATATTTATTTGCATTGTAGAGAGAATGTACTAGGTGAAAGCATTTATGTGAATATATATGAAGACATCAAGCGTTAAATAATCGTATATCTGCGTTAAAGATTAGAGTGTATAGAGATATCTATGAATTAAGGTGGTACCGCGGATTATATTCGTCCTTAATTATAGGTATTTTTTTGGTTTCAGGGAGGGTTTTATGGAAGAAAATTATATTGGTATATTAATGAACAGAAAGTTAATTGATCGTGGTATTTATATTTTTAAACCAGAATGTTTAATTGAGGGTAGCATTTTAAATGAAGATGATATGGTTACATTTATTGATAAAAATGGCTATGAATATTTGACATTTAATGATGCAGAGGCATTAAATTCAGATGAGGAGACAGTTGTTGGATACATAATAAGTGAAATAGAATTGTTAAGTCAATATGAAAATATGGATTTGCAAGAAGCTAGAGCAGAATATTATGATGCAATATGTTCTAATACACATATTGGTTTTTATGTTATAGATTTAGATGCAATAGCAGTTACTACAGTTGATTTTAGAACAATTCAAGATAGTATTAATAATGCACAAATTGATCCAAATAGTTCTAATATTGAAATACCAATAGCTGATATTGGAGAAGAAAAATATATTGCTATTGAAATGGAAGAATATAAGAGAATTTTAAAAATTCAAAATTATCAAGAGATGAAAAATGAATTAGAAAAAATATATAATTATATTCAAAGTCAACAACAAGAACAAGTTAGCAATGGAAATGAATATGTTGTAAAAAAAGAAGTAACAGGTCAATATATATTAGATCTATTTAATGCTACTTATGAGCGTTTATATGAAATTGATGATATCCAAGAAATGAAATACATAATTAAAAAAATTGAAGATGTATATGTTGAGTTAACACTTATAGTAGATGAAAAAATACAAGATGGATATAAGATGCAAGAAGCTAATGATTCTTTATATAGATTGGTTGATTCTTATGATGAATTATTGAAATTAGATAAACTAGATGAGATAAAGTTTGAACTTCAAAAAATACATAAAGAACAAACACCTAAAATGAAAAAATTAGCGCAAAAGTATGATAAAGAAGAAATTGTTAAAGAAACAGAAGAAACTAAAGAAACAGAAGAAAAAACTGAAATTAGATTAGATGTAAAAGATATGAAAGCATTTTTTGATAAGAAAATAGTAGGACAAGATGAAGCTAAAAAAGATGTTATATCTGCAATATTTATGAATAAATTATCAGATAATCCTAATGATAGAAATTCATGTATGTTAGTAGGACCTACGGGTAGTGGTAAAACTTTATTGGCGGAAACAGTTAGTGAATATTTTGAAATGCCAATAGAAATAATAGATACAACCCAACTTACAATTCCAGGATATGTAGGCGCTAATATAGAAGACTTTTTAGCTAGATTATTAGAAAAAGCAAAAGGTGATTTAAAAAGAGCAGAAAATGGAATAGTTGTTTTTGATGAATTAGATAAAAAAGGTTCTGAAAAAAATGAAGATGTTAGTGGTAAAGGTGTATTGAATGTATTATTACCTTTCTTACAAGGAACAACATATGATGTAAAATATAATAATAGAACAGTTCATTTTAATACTTCAAAACTTACTATATTTGCTACAGGTGCATTTACTGATGTCGCAAAAGGTAAACAAAATAATTCAACTTTAGATGCTTATAAAAGTACTAAAGTAGGTTATAATTCAATTTTAAAAGAAACTTCTAGTGAAGATATAAAATATGAAAAACTAGAAATAGAAGACTTTGTAAAATATGGTAATATGCCTATTGAAATAATGGGTAGATTTTCAACTATTGCTCAGTTGACAGGTCATACTAAAGAATCATTAAAAGCAATTTTAACAGATTCAAATATAAGTGCACTTCTTTCCGAAAAAAATAAATTAAGTAAAATAGGAATAGATTTGTCTTGGACTGAAGGTTATATAGATGCTGTAGCTGAAAAGGCGATTAAGCTAAAAACTGGTGGTAGATCATTAAAGAGTACAATAGAAAAATCTATCAAGGAAGCTAGATGGTATGTAATTGAAAATATAGATGAATTTAAAGCAATTATATTAACTGATAAAACAGTAGAAAATAATAAAGATTGTGAATTAATAGATAAAAACGGAAATTCTATTAATCTATTAAATTTTATAGATAATGAAATTTTAGAAATGTCTAATAATGAAAAACAAAAAGTAAAAATAGGCTTTAATTAAGGGGAAAAGTAGTATGTATGATGATGTAGAAAAAAAAGAATTAGATAATTTAAACAAAACAAATAAATACTTAAGAAGAAAAAAATTATTAAAAAATTGTCAAGAATATGGTATGATTGCACAAGTACCTTTCTTACTTCTAAGTTATGGATTATCGATAAAGGTAATTGAATTATTTGGAGTTATTCCTAATGTATCAAATATATTTTTACTTTTATCAACATTCTATGCTGGAATAAGTTATGGTAGTTATAAAATTTATAAAGAAGCTTATAAAAATATAAAAAAACAGCATTCAGATCTTGAATTAGAAAATGAAACATTAAGTAGTATTAGTGAAGAAATTAAAATTAATTCATTAAAAAAAGAACAATTAAAAGAAACTATTGAAATTAAAAAAACAAAACAAGAACAAATAGAAGATTTAAAAGATTTAAGAAAAAGTTTTGTTGAAGATACAGTAGAAAGATTTAAAACTTATACAAAATAAAAAGGAGTGATATTATGATTCAAAAACCAAAGGGAACATATGATGTATATGGTAATAAAGGTAAAACAATATTAGAAGTAGAAAACATATTAAAGGCATTAATGGAAAAATATAACTATGAATATGTGAGAACTCCATTATTTGAAGCTAGTGAATTATTTCATAGAGGTGTAGGGGATACAACTGATATTGTTACTAAAGAAACATATGATTTTTTAGATAGAGGAAATAGAAATATGACTCTAAGACCTGAAGGAACAGCTGGTGTAGTTAGAAGTTATGTTGAAAATAAAATGTATGGTAATGTAATTCAACCAGTTAAAACTTGGTATTATGGACCAATGTATAGATATGAAAGACCACAATCAGGAAGATTTAGAGAATTTTATCAATTTGGTGTTGAAGTTTTTGGATCAGATTCACCTTTATTAGATGCTGAAGTAATTAGTATAGCAGTTAATTTTTACAAATTATTAGGACTTAAAGGAATAAAAGTAAATATTAATTCTCTTGGAGATATAGAATCTCGTAATAATTATAGAGAAGCTTTAAAAGAATATTTTAAACCACATTTAGATTCATTATGTGATGATTGTAAAGAAAGATACAATAAAAATCCATTAAGAATAATAGATTGTAAATATGATGCTAATTTAGATATTATAAAAAATGCACCTAGAATAATAGATTATTTGAATGAAACAAGTAAAAAACATTTTGAAGAAGTACAAAAATATTTGGGTGCTATGAATATAGACTATGTAGTTAATCCTAATGTAGTAAGAGGATTAGATTACTATACTCATACAGTATTTGAAGTAGAAGCTAGTGTAGAAGGTTTTGGAGCTCAAAATGTACTATGTGGTGGTGGAAGATATAATGGTTTAGTTGAAACTATTGGTGGTCCTACTACTCCTGGAGTTGGTTTCGCACTAGGTATGGAAAGATTGTTAACCGCACTAGAATTTGAAAATATAAATTTAGTTGATGATAATAATTTAGATATTTATGTAATACCAATGGATAATACAAAAGAATATAGTATTCATATAACTAATATGTTAAGAATGAATGGTTTTAATGTTGATATAGATTATATGGATAGAAAGATTTCTAACAATTTTAAACAAGCTGATAGATTAAATGCTAAATATGTTATTATTATTGGAGAAACAGAAGAAAATAGTAAAATATTAACAATCAAAGATAATAATACAAAAGAAGAATTTAAAATAAATGAAGATGATTTAGTAGATTTCTTTGATGAAAGAATTGATATGCATGACTGATTTAAAAAAATATGATGAAATAATTAAAGGATGGGATGGATTTATTGACCCAGAAGGTTATTTTTATAAAGTAAAAGAAATGGGAGAAAAAGATGATTGTGATCATTTAATATGGGTAGACACATATTTAAAACATAATCTATACTCAAATTTTAGTATGGCTAAATTATTAGAAGTAAAAGAAATATTAAGTAAGAAAGATCCGGTTGATTATATGGTTAATTATTTAGGATTTATTTATTATAGCCATGAAACAGAATTTTATCAACCATTAGTAGGAGGTCCAAATCCTAGAATAAATGGTAAAAAAGCTACTACTAAACAATTAGAAAAATTGATGAAAATAATGCTTATTAATAATGAAAATCCATTTGAAAATTCATTATTAATGGGTAATGATGATACATTATATATAGATAGAGTAATAAAATAGGAGGTTGCTATGAAAATAAATAATAACAATAGTTTTAACATTAAAAATGTAGATGAAACAGTAGAATTATATGGATGGGTAGCTAAAAAAAGAAATTTAGGTGGATTAATATTTATTGATTTAAGAGATAGAACTGGAATAATTCAAATAGTTGTTAAACCTGAAAATAAATATTATGATTTAGCAGAATCTTTAAAAAGTGAATTTGTTATCAAAGTAATAGGTAAGATAGTTGAAAGAGAAAGCAAAAATCAAAATATTCCTACTGGAGAAATAGAAGTAATAGTTGATGAATTAGAAATATTAAATACTTCTAATGAATTACCTTTTATGATTACTAATGATACTACAGCTTTAGAAGATACAAGATTAAAATATAGATATTTAGATTTAAGAAGAGATAATGTTAAAGATAAATTAGTAACTCGTCATAAAATTACAATGGCAGTAAGAGAATTTTTAGATAAAGAAGAATTTATTGAAATAGAAACTCCGATTTTGTGTAAATCAACTCCTGAAGGAGCAAGAGATTATTTAGTACCAAGTAGAGTAAATAAAAACAAATTTTATGCTTTACCACAATCACCACAATTATTTAAACAGCTATTAATGGTTGGTGGTATGGAAAAATATTTTCAAATTGCTAAATGCTTTAGAGATGAAGATTTAAGAGCAGATAGACAACCTGAGTTTACCCAAATAGATATGGAAATGAGCTTTGTAAATCAAACCGATGTAATGAATTTAACTGAAAATTTATTAGCTTATGTTTTTAAAAAAGTGAAAAATATTGATATTAAATTACCACTTCCTGTAATGAAATATAATGATGCAATAAATTATTATGGTAGTGATAAACCAGATTTAAGATTTGATATGAAAATAAATGATATAACTAATATATTTACTAATACTGAGTTTACAGTATTTAAAAATGTTATTGAAAATAATGGAATAATTAACTGTTTAGTAGTAAAAAATAGTGCTGATAAATTTTCTAGAAAAGATATAGATAAATTAACTGATTTAGTAAAGACTTATAAAGCATCTGGTTTAGCTTACCTAAAATTTAATGAAGAAATTACTGGTAGTATTGCTAAAGTAGTTAGTGAAATCGAAATAACTAAATTAAAAGAACAATTAAATATTGAAGATAATGATTTAATATTTATAGTAGCAGATAAGAAAAATGTTGTAAAAAATAGTTTAGGTTCTTTAAGATTAAAATTAGGTAATGATTTAAATCTAATAGATAAAAATGAATATAATTTATTATGGATAGTTGAATTTCCTAGCTTTGAATGGAGTGAAGAAGAAAATAGATTTATGGCTTGTCATCATCCATTTACAGCTCCAAATGACACTGATGTGGATAAATTATTAACTGATAAAGCTAATTGCTATTCAAAAGCTTATGATATAGTTATTAATGGTTATGAAGCAGGTGGCGGAAGTATAAGAATTCATAATCAAGATGTTCAACAAAAAATGTTTGAAGCATTAGAATTAACTAGTGATCAAATTAATGACAAATTTGGTTGGTTTGTTGAAGCATTAAAATATGGTACACCACCACATGGAGGATTAGCTTTAGGACTTGATAGATTAACTATGTTATTAACTAATACAGAAAATATTAGAGATGTTATAGCATTTCCAAAAACAGCTAGTGCTTCTTGCTTGATGAGTGAATGTCCTAATAATGTAGATGAAAAACAATTAAAAGAATTATATATTAAAAGCGAAAATTAAAAATTTTGCTTTTTTTGTTTCTATTATTGATTTTTTTTGATATAATTAATATAGGTGATAATATGAATAAATTGATTAAAAATATTATATTAGGAAAACAAACTATGATGAATTTAGATGAATATTTTGGAACAGATTACGATGAACAAAAAGATCGTATGAAAAAAGTAACAGAATTATTTATCGGAAAAGCTAAAAGGGAATTATCATATAATAGAATTAACGAAGTAAATATAGATAGTTTTATTGAAATATATAATAACTATATTAAAAAACAATCTTTAGCAACGCGTTATATATTCGGAGAAAATGTCCCATTAGTAAATATTCAAGTAGAAATAGATTCATTATTTGGTGTTAAACAAGAATTGGATGATGTAGAAGATATGTTTTCTGATTTAGATGATGATAACCAAAAAGAAATAGAAAAAGTAAGTGAATTTCAATTAGGAACTTATCGTGATTTTCCAGAATTACTAGAGAGAGATATTAACTTTGGAGTAATAACAAGTGAACAAGCACAAGCAATAAGAGAACAGTTGAATGAACTAGATGGCTCATCAGTTGAAGTGGGAAAAACTAAGACAAAAGCAAAACCAGGTTATAAAAAAGAAATTGAATTAGGATTTGTAGAACCACTTTTATTATCATTAGTTGTTAGTTCAATTGGATTATTATATGTTGGTTATTTATACTTAATAGTTTAAAAGTAGTTTAACTACTTTTTTCGTTGAAATATAATATAATTTATAGTATAATATTAAGTACTGAAAGGGTGTATAAATATGCTTGAAAGATTACAAACAACAGAAAATAGATATAATGAGTTAAATGAAGAATTAATGAAACCAGAAATTATTAGTAATGTAAAAGAAACTTTGAAATTAACTCGTGAACAAGCAAGTTTAAAAGAAGCTTATAATGCTTATCAAAAATATAAAGAATTAACTAGTGGTATTGAAGACGCAAAAAGTATGGTTAAAGATCCTGAAATAGGTGAAATGGCTAAAGAAGAATTAAATGGATTAGAAATAGAGTTAAAACAACTTGAAAGTGATTTAGAATTTATATTACTACCAAAAGATCCTAATGATGGTAAAAATGTTATCGTTGAAATAAGAGGAGCGGCTGGTGGAGATGAAGGAAATATATTTGCTGGTGACTTATTTGAAATGTATAAAAAATTATCAGAAAAAGAAAATTGGAAAATAGAATTATTAGAAGAAGATAAATCAGAAGCAGGTGGATTTTCATTAATAAGCTTTTTAGTTAAAGGGGAAAATGTGTATTCAAAATTAAAATATGAATCAGGTGCTCATAGAGTTCAAAGAGTTCCAGAAACTGA
>CAZYWD010000020.1:0-8251 GCA_964651795.1 uncultured Muribaculaceae bacterium | reverse complement strand
AGATACTTTAAGTGTTTCCATATATATTATTCCTCTCTTTCAATTAATTATATTAGACTAGATATAAAAAAATGACTTGTAAAGTCATTTTAACGATTTCTTCCCATTGCATTATCTTCTAAATTTTTAAATAGATTTGGATCTATTGTAGCAATTTGTTGATTAATATAATTTGTTATATCCATATCATTATTTAACATATGTTTCATAATTACAAATTTTGATAATTCTGGAACTGGTGAACCACTAGTAAACCAAAAATCTCTTTGATCTTTTGGATCAGTTATAGTATTTAAAACAAAATCAGAAGTAAAGATATTGTTTTTTACTATATCACTTTTAATAAGTGTCGTGTAATTGATTTTATCTCCAATTTCTACCCTTGAATTTTCACTATTTCTAATATAATGAAAATCAAAATTAGTCTTATTTTCTAATGACTTTAATCCATTAATAATATTATAACTATTAAAATCATTTTTAGTAAAATAAGAATAATTCTCTAAATTCATTTCATTTTCTTCCATTTTATATAGAAAATTTGATAATACATGTCTATCAGGAGCAGTAACTACCATATTTAAAAATTTGTCATCTTTCAATAATTCATCTAATTGTTCGTTAGATAAACTTGATATTTGATCAGCAAATTCTCTTGAATTATGGAAACTATATTCATAATATAATTCAGGTAAACGAACTTTTAAATAATTTTCAATATCTGATGTCATTTCTGTAGTTCTTAAATTTACCACATCATTTAAATCTGCATTATAGGTAAATAATAAAGTTGCTTCATCATCTTTAGCAATTTCCAATAAAGGTTTAATTCTTTCTAATTCTTTTCTAGCTTTCTCTTGTATTACTTGTAAAGTTCTCACAAAATCACCTCTTGAATAAATTGTATCATAGTTAGTTTTATTAATCAATTATGTTGACATTTTCCTTAACATAAAAAAATGACTTGTAAAGTCATTTAATTTTTAGCATGTTTTTTATTATAAATGATTGCTAATGCGAATAATATAACTGCAAACAAAATCATAATTAACATATTTAGTAATAATGGTAATATTGTATCCCAATTAAATACTTCAATGTTAGTAATTAAATTGTTATTAGCTATATACCAATAAGTTGGCCACACTTTAGAAATTTTAATAACAAAACTTGGCATAAATTCGATTGGTACGAAGCAACCACACATAAAACTTGATCCTAGTGCGACTACATTCATAACTCCACTTATAGCATCCCTACTTTTAAGAATAGTACCTGCTAAGAAACCAATTCCAAGTGCTGGAAGCATAAATATAAGTGAATTAATCATATACCATATTCCATTAGTAGTAAACATTATGTCTTTTAATATAAACAAACTTACTACTATAATAAATAACCATACAAATAGAGTGAAAACTAAATTTCCTAAATAAAGTTCTTTAGTTAAAACACTTATTTTTTTGCTACTTGCTAAATTTCTTTTTTTAATATGTTGTTTATTAAATGTACTCATAACTATTGAAATAACATAAATACAAACAGCTAATATACTATAATTAGCAAAGTTAAAATAATAACTAGCACCTTCTAAACTATCAGTATCTATTTTATTTTTTACTTCAATTATTACTTCTTTAGATAAAGAATTATTTATTAATTCTATTATCTTATTTTCATCTTGAATATTATTATTAGCTATATCAGCTATTTTGAAATATCTTTCTAATAACATTTTTGCATAAGAAGCAGAATAATCAGTTGTAAAAGTAGTTGTTAAATTTTTTTCTTTATTATTTAAATAATCTTCAGTATAACCATCATAAATATAAATAACAGCATTTAATTCTCTATAAAATAAAGCATCTGATATTTTAGATTCATTATTCTCAATTTCCACTATATCAGCATTTTTTTCTATATAATTAGTTAAATTGTCTATTACTTTACTATCAGTATCATAATTAATAATTGCTATATTAGGTTTACTTGCTTTAAAAACTTCTGTAGTATTACCACTAGTTGATCCAAATATTGTAAATACTAAAAGTATAGCTACATACATTAATACTATGAATTTATTTTGTTTTAAGATTTTAAAATATGTTTTAAATACTGTCATATTTTTTCCTCCTCATAAGGATATAAGCAATTATTAGTAAGCCAAATGAAAATACAATTAAACTACAAATATTAAACCAATACCTATCCAATGTATCATAATAATATAGTCCATAGAATCCATCAGTGATCATATTAGCTGGATTTATTATATTTAATAATGGCATATTTTTATCAATTATATATTTCATAGAAATACCCATCATACCTGAAAAAAAACATCCTAACATAGTAATTGATAAAACTACACCAATTCTTGTATTTTCATTTTTAAATGTCATTGAACCTGCTACAAGTCCTAGTGCATTACCTGCTAATGTTCCAACAAGTGATAATAGTATTACTAAATCAAATCTATTACCATAATCTACATTCAATACTAATGTTGTATATAAAAGTAGAACTGCCATTATCATTACTTGAATTATAAAACTTGCAAGTAAACCACCTAACAAAATAGTTAATCTACTAGCTGGTGCGAGTGTTATTCTAGCACCTTTTTTATTGATATTTGCTAAATAATTACTTACAACAGTTGTTGTTAACATTGCTCCAAATAAACAAGTCATAGCAATTAAAGTATAAAATTCAATTACGACATAATTAACATTGTTTTTTGATTTATCATTTAAGTAAGTTTGATTATTATTTAGTTCTTCCATTACAGAATTATAAATTTTTTCAACATCAGGTGGATTACCACTTTGAATCTCACTACTAATATTATTTTCTATAACAGTAGTTGCTAATTCCTGATATTCGTAAATTTGATCAATAACATATTTAATAATTGTCTGATTAATACCATTTTCTTTAATAATTACCTTAGTAGTTTCATCTCTAACAATATAACTTTCTATTTTCTTTTCTTCTAAAAGATTATTTATTTTATCTTCATCACCATAAGTTATATCAAATAAATATGATTCATTATTTTTATCACTCATAGTTTTTAATGTAGTAGATAAAATTTCATCTTCTTTATATGAATTATTGTCTACTACTCCTAAATTAATTGTATTTAATTTTTCAGAATCCTCTATATTAGCAAATGCTAAATGAAACATAGTTCCTAATAATAATGGCCATATCATTGTCCAAAATATTAGAGACTTGCTTTTTAGTAAAACTTTAAATGAATATTTAAAATTATGTAAAAACATTAATCTCTTAATTCCTTTCCAGTTAACTCTAAAAATACATCATTTAGAGTTGGCAATTCTGAATAAATACGATTATATTTGATTTTTTTATCTTTAAAATAGTCAACTAAATTACTTAAATTGTGTGTTCCTTTATTATAAGATATAATTAATTGTTTTCCAGATAATATAGATCCATTAACATGTTTCATATTAGATATTTCATCTAAATATTTTTCATCCAATTCTTTATCTAATTCAATAGTTATTTTTTCTTCTGTATCAACTAATGTTTTTAGTTCTTCTTTAGTTCCCTCAGCTATAATTTTACCTTTATCTAATATAATTATTCTATTACATAGTTGTTCTACTTCTTCCATATAATGAGTTGTATATATTATAGTAGCTCCCATTTCATTTAGTTTTCTAATACCTTCTAAGATATTATTTCTACTTTGTGGATCTACAGCAACAGTTGGTTCATCTAAGAATATTAAACTTGGTTTATGTGCTATCCCACAAGCAATATTTAACCTTCTAAGTAAACCACCTGATAATTGTTTTGGATAAAAATTCTTAAAATCATTTAATCCTACTAATTCTAATGCATCTTCTACATATTGTTTTCTAATTTCTTTATTTTTAATATATAATCCACAAAAATAATCTATATTTTCTATAACTGTTAATTCATCAAAAACAGCTACATCTTGAAAAATTACTCCTATTTTTCTTTTTACATCATAACTTTCAGATGTCATTTCTTCTCCAAATATTTTGATTTTTCCTGAATCAAATTTTAATAGTGATAATAAACAATTTATAGTTGTACTTTTACCACTACCATTAGGTCCTAATAGTCCTAATATTTCAACTTCATTTAAGTCAAATGATAAATTATTTACAGCTTTTAATTTACCATAACTTTTAGTTAACTTTTTTACTTCTATTACTTTTTTCATACTTTTCCTCACTTTTCATATATAACTTTATCAAATAATGGCTTAACACCTGTACCATCATCATTTAAATGTATTTTAGATTGGTATATGTCATAACCTGGTAGTTGGTTGCCTTCAATCATAACTGGACCCTTTTCTGTTATTGCGATATCCCAACCAACTAGTCCTACTTCAGGTATTACTTTTGCGGCTTCCTTAACCATTTTAATTGATTCTTTAAAATATGGTATAACAAAGCCCACTATTTCAGTATTAGTAACTGGGTGTTTCTCAAAGACATTTCCTTTTTTGTCTATAGCAGGTTTTGTAATAATTCCTTTTTCATCTATTACACTATACATTCCACCATGATTGAAATTATCAACTACATTTTTACCATTACCTATTCTAATAGCTCTAAATAAAACTGTTGCTTTTTTATTTTTATATGCTGTTACTATTCTTAGAGTATTAACTGAACTAGGAAATAATTTATTCATTTTTTTAGATTGTTTAACACATTCTTCTACTAATAATTGTTTATTATGAATTAATCTCATATATAAATTTTTAATGTTTGTATCTTTTGTTATTTCTATTTTTGTTATTCCTTTACCACATTGTAAATCAATAGGTTTTACAATAATAGTTTTATGTTTTTTAACAAATTTGGTAAATTCTTCTAAATTAGATCTTAAATATAAATAATCTCTATTTATATATTTATTAAATATTTCATTGAATTTTACTTTATCATTAAATTTATCATAATATGAACTATCATTCATAGTTTTTAAATAGTCATTATTTACTCCTCTAGTTACAAAGGTGCTTCTTTGATATTTAGTTAAATTTTCAAAGAAAAAAACCATATAATCCATATATCCTGATTGATATTTTATTGAGCAAACTATCATATCAAATAAAATAATAATTCTATTTTTTTTGCTTCTTTTATGAACTACATTAACTGCATCTATCATTGCTTTATAGTCCATACTAAATATTCTTTTAAAATAATATTTTACTTTGTTCATATTATCACCTCTATTTATATTATCATTTTATTAAAAAAAAAGAAACCTTTTTATTCCTTTTTTATTATACTTTTACAAGTATTTTTTCGCTTGCTTTAATTGGTTTTATTATTTTTAATTCCTTTTCAATTGATTTTATTTTAGATCCGATATAATTTATTTTAATATATGATCTTGTATATCCTATTTCTGTATATTTTTTCATTTCTACCTCACCCACGAAATTTATTATACACCTAATTTTATTTTTGTCAAAAAAAATATCAAGATAAACTTGATATTCTTTTATCCAACAAACCCTGAACATTTACCACAATCCATATTTACTACTTGGCATTCTTCTGAACAAGAGAATTGTGGAGTATAAGTATGTTTATAGATATGTTTGTTTACTGTATGAGTATGAATTGGACATACATGTGGTACTTCATGGTAGAATTCTTGCTCTACACATTTAGTAATTGTTGGTTCGATTACTTGATTTTCAGGTTGAAAATTCATATTTTGATTAAACCCAAAACCTTGTCTATTACAACAACATCTGTTTCCAAACATCATTTATTCCCCCTTATCTATTTTATAATATGTATGATAAGTAAATATGAATATGATGTTTGCCTTAATATTATATATTTATATTCTCTTTGTATAAATTTTTCTCTCTACTATATCTAAGAAAGTATCTGAATTATAAATTTGCTTTTTTTTCAAATTAATAAATTCTTTATATATATCATAATAATATTTATCTATTAATTTATTATCATTAATATCTAATAAATACAATATATCTCTACATAATTCTTTTTGTTCTTTAATTGTAATTGGTTCTAAATTGTTGTTTTCTCTATAAATGCTTTTATCTATATCAATAAATGGAAAATCATATTTTTTGTTTAAATTAATAGCTCTTCTATAATGATATCCAATTTCTTTTTCTCCATTAGTTATAGCATATATAGCAATTGGATAAAAACCACTTAATACTATTTCTGAATATATAATTTTATTTTCATCACTTAATATTTCACCATTAATTTTTGTACAAATTTCTATACATTGTTTTTCTATCTCGTTAGGTAATTTTATAGATGGTGTAATTTGAAAAGGATTATTAACATCTTCATTATTTGTGTAGCAATCTTTTTCATCAGCCGCAATTATCTGAGCAGGATATAAGATAAAACCCATTCGTGAAGTATTATAATAACTATATACACCCATAGTCTTATCAGTAATTAATGATGCAGATACAATGGGTGTTATAAATTCATCATCAAAATCATCCTTAGTTAAATTATGAACTATGAATTTAAAAGGATTACCTTGTTTAAAATCAGTAATCCTTGTCATTTCTTTTTCCCATGTACATAAAGCATATTGATTATAAATATTTCTAAATATTTCTAAACTATTCATATCTTTTCTATCAATAGCACTAATTAAATTATCCCTAACTAATACCATATTTTTTTCATCTTTTAGGGATTTAATTATATTTTTAGCTAGTATTAATTCATTCAATATATCACATCCTAAAAAGGCATTTTTCCATTTTTAAATTGTTTCATCATTACTTTCATTTGTTCAAATTGTTTTAAAAGTCTATTAACTTCTTCAACACTTCTTCCACTACCTTTAGCAATTCTGATTTTTCTTTGAGCTTTTAAAATATCAGGATTTCTTCTTTCTTCTTTTGTCATAGATTTTATTATAGCTTCTATATGTGCCATATCTTTAGGATCAACTTTAACATTATTTAATCCCATTTTTTTAGCCCCTGGTATCATTTTAATCAAATTTTCTAAAGGTCCTAATTTTTTCATTTGTTCCATTTGAGTTAAAAAATCTTCTAAATCAAATTTACCTTTTTCAAATTTTTTAGCTACTTCCATAGCTTCTTTTTCATCTATTACTGATTCAGCTTTTTCTATCATTGACATAATGTCACCCATACCTAATATACGAGTTGCCATTCTTTCTGGATAGAATTCTTCTAAACCATCTAATTTTTCTGACATACCAATAAATTTAATTGGAATATTTGTTAAATGTCTAATAGATAGTGCGGCTCCACCTCTAGTATCACCATCCAATTTAGTTAGAATAGCACCTGTTAAAGGTAATTTATTATTGAATCCTTCAATAACATTTATAGCATCTTGTCCCATCATACTATCAACTACTAATAATATTTCATTAGCGCTTATTCCACTATTAATATTAATTAGTTCACTCATTAAATTGTCATCTATATGTAGTCTACCTGCTGTATCTACTAAAACATAATCATAGTTAAATTCTTTAGCATATTTTATACTATTCATTGCTATATCAACAGGATCATTAGTACCTTCACTATATACTTCTATATTTAATTCTTTACCTAATTGTTTTAATTGATCAATAGCAGCTGGTCTATAAATATCACATGCTACTAATAAAGGTTTTTTCTTATATTTTTTTCTTAACATATTAGCTAGTTTTGCTATTGTAGTTGTTTTACCACTACCTTGTAAACCTACTAACATTAAAACAGCTGGATTACCAGTTACACATAAATCAGCTTTTTCTCCACCTAATAATTCTACTAATTCATCTTTTAGTATTTTTACAAATACTTCACCTGGTTTTAATGATTTAGCAACTTCTTCTCCTAAAGCTTTTTCTTTTACTTTAGATATAAACTCTTTAACTACTACATAATTAACATCAGCTTCTAATAAAGCTAATCTAATTTCTCTTGTTACTTCACTTATATTTTCTTCTGTTATTTTACCGTAACCTTTTATTTTATTTACAGCTTGTTCTAATCTATCACCTAAATTTTCAAACATTATTATCACCTTTATTCATTATACATTATTTATTTGAAAAAATAAAGAATTGCTTTTATATTAATTGATAGGTAGTTTTAAATATTCTCTCATCTGAACAATATTCCATTATAAATTGATTATCTTTTTTACATATTATTATTCCTATTGTATTATCTTGATTAATTGTTTTT
>CAZYWD010000019.1:0-8336 GCA_964651795.1 uncultured Muribaculaceae bacterium | reverse complement strand
GTACAACTTTAGGTAACGCACTTAGAAGAGTTATGTTATCAAGTATGCCAGGTAGTGCTATTGTAGCAGTAAAAATCGATGGAGTTATGCATGAATTTCAAACTATGGAAGGTGTTGTAGAAGATGTTACATCTATAGTTTTGAATTTAAAAAATATAGTTATAAAAAATAACACAGACGAAGTACAAACAGCTCATTTATCTGTTTCAGAAGAAAGAGTTGTAACAGCTGCTGATATAGTTGTTGGACCAGAAATAGAAATTATAAATCCAGATCAAGTAATTGCTACTTTATCAAAAGGTGGTAAATTAGATATGGAATTTATTATTGCTAATGGTCGTGGATATGTTCCATCAAATGAAAATAAGGAATATGCTGAAAAACAAAAAATAGGTTTTATTCCAATTGATGCAATATATTCACCAATTGAAAGAATTAGCTATGATGTTGAAAATGCCCGTGTTGGACAAGATGCAAGTTATGATAAACTTATTATGAATGTTTATACAAATGGATCAATTCTTCCAGAAGAAGCAATGGCTTTAGGAGCAAAAATATTAATAGAACATTTAAATATAGTTACTAATTTAAGTGAAATAGCAGATACTACAGGTGTAATGAATGCTAAACAAGAAGATTCTAAACTTAAGAAATTAGAAACATCAATTGATGACTTAGATTTCTCAGTTAGAGCTTATAATTGTTTGAAAAGAGCTGGAGTTAATACTTTAGGTGACTTAACTGAAAAAACTGAATTAGAAATGATGAAAATACGTAATTTAGGTAAAAAATCTTTAAAAGAAGTAATTGAAAAAATTAAAGATATGGGACTTAAATTCCGCGATGAAGATTAGTTAGGAGGATAATTATGGCTTATAGAAAATTAGGACGTACTAACAAACATAGAAGAAGTATGTTAGCCAACTTAACTAGAGAATTAATTAAAAATGAAAGAATCGTTACAACAGAAACAAGAGCTAAAGAAGTTCGTAAGTTTGTTGATAAAATGATTACATATGGTAAAGAAGGTTCTTTAGTTTCAAGAAGAAAAGCATTAGCATTTATGCAAAATGATAACGTTGCTACTAAAAAAGTATTTGATGATTTAGCTGTTAGATTTGCTAAAAGAAATGGTGGATACACTAGAATACTTAAATTAGATGAACGTAAAGGTGATGATGCTTTAATGGCAGTTATTGAATTAGTAGAAGGAGACACAAAATAGTGTCTTTTTTTTTATTCAAAAAAGTTATATAATATATATAGATAGTAGTAAGGGTGGTTTTTATGAATAATTATAATTGTATTATTGATTTTTATAAAAGTATTGATCTTTATGATGAAGAATACTTTAATATAATCAACGAAAAAACAACAATATTAGAAGGAAAATATGATGAAATAAAAGATTTTATTGGATTTTATCCAAAATATGAAAATGATAAATTAATAGATTTTAGACTTTATTTACCAGAATTAATAGGATTAAACAATATATTAATTTATATACATGAATATTGTCATGCAATATTTCCAGAAGATAATTCTGAAATATTTCCTAATATAATAGAAGCAACATTTATAAAAGAATATTTGAATATTCCTAAAAAAACTAAAGAAATAATAAGAAAAACAAAAAAGCAAATAGAAGATAATACTTCATTTCAACATAAGATAGGACAAATAGTAAAAATTAAATGCCTTAAAGGTTTGAAATAGTTGGATATTTATTATATAATGGTATTGGTGATACTATGAAAGCATTAATCACAGGTGCATCTTCTGGAATGGGTAGAGATATGGCTTTATATTTAAGTAGTTTAGGTCATGATGTAATACTTGTAGCTAGAAGACAAGAAAAATTAGAAGAATTAAAAAATCAAATAAAGACGAATGCTGAAATAATCGTATTAGACATAAGTAATATTGATAATTGTAAAAAATTATATGAAATGACTAAAGATAAAAATATTGATATATTAATAAATAATGCTGGATTCGGGATATTTGGTGAATTTAATCATGTAGATTTAGATAAAGAAATTAGTCTAATTAATACAAATGTTATAGCAGTACATACATTAACTAAACTTTATCTTAATGATTTTTTGAAAAAAAATAATGGTTATATTCTAAATACAGCTTCTACAGCCGCATTCTTTTCTGGACCATTGTTGTCTAGTTATTATGCTTCAAAAGGTTATGTTTTAAAACTAACAGAAGCTATTTATGAAGAATTAAGGAAAACTAAAAGTAATGTCTATATAGGGACTTTATGTCCTGGACCTGTTAATACGGAATTTAATGATGTAGCTAATGTAAAAATAGGTCTTAAATCATTAGAAAGCAATTATGTTGCTAAATATGCAATAGATAAAATGTTTAAGAAAAAAACAATAATAATTCCGGGAATAAGTAATAAACTATTAGTTATATTTGGAAAATTTTTACCTAGAAAATTAACTCTAAAAATATTATATAAAATACAAAGAAAGAAGGAAAAATAATGAAAAAAGGTTTCACATTAGTAGAACTAATAGCTGTATTAGTAATATTATCAGTTATTGCTCTTATAGTAACTCCAAATATAATGGTAAGTGTTAAAGAATATCAAAGGCAAGTATATGAAACAGAATTACAAGCTATTAAAGATTCTGCAAAAAACTGGGCTGCAGATAATATATCAGAATTACCAACTGATAATGAATTTTCACTAGTTGTTACAATTAATGACTTAATTAATAATGGATATTATGATTCAGAAGTTAGAGATACCGTAAATCATGGTACATTTGAAGATGAAAACCATTTTACATTTGTTGTAATAGATTGTGACTATATAGAAGATGAATTAGGTAAAATAGAAACAAATTATAAATATACATACAATGCCTATACAAGTATTGATGATTTTGTAATAAATAGAGCAAAAAAATATGCTGAAGAAAATAATATTACAGCAGATACTGAAATTACCCTTAATACACTAATAGAAGGTGGTTATATCAATAACCATATGTATTATACAAATTGGTATAAAGCTTCAAAATATGTAACAGGAAATGCTGATGAATTAGTATTAAATATAGGTGATATAGATATATCAGTAGAAGAATTTGGAAAAGAAACTAAAACATATGAATATACTATAACAATAAGCTAAAAAGCTTATTGTTTTTAATTGAAAAATATATTATAATAGATATTATCGGTGGGTGATATAAATGATTTTAGAAATCAATAATTTAAATTTTTCATATAGTAATAAAGAAATATTTAAAGATTTAACTTTGAAGATAAAAAAAGGATCATTTATATTTATCTCAGGTTCATCATCTTGTGGAAAAACGACTTTATTAAAAATAATAACAGGATTAATTGAAACAAAAAATGATATAAAAATATTTGATACTGATTTAAGTAATATAAAAGATATAAGAAAAAAAACTGGTATAGTATTTGAAAATCCAGATAATTATTTTGTAGCGGAAACAGTAAAAGATGAAATAGCTTTTACATTAGAAAATTTAAATATAGATAAATTAGAAATAGAAAAAAGAATAACTGAAATAGCAACAGATTTAAAAATAGAACATCTATTAGATTTAGAACCACATAGATTAAGTGGTGGAGAAAAAGAATTAGTTGCTTTAGCAAGCTCTTTAATTAATAAACCAGAATTATTACTAATCGATGGATCTTTAAGTATGTTAGATGAAATAAAAAAAGATGAAGTATTTAAATATTTAAAAAAACTAAATAAGGAAATGACTATTATATGTACTACTAATAATTTAGAAGATTCATTATATGGTAAAGAACTTATTTTATTAGATAAAAATATTATATTAAATAAAAAAATAAATAAAGCCTTTGAAGATGAAAAAATATTCAAAAAATATAATCTAGATATTCCTTTTATGGCTTCTCTTTCTAATAAATTAAAATATTATGGATTAATAGATGAAATAATATTAGATATGGATAAGATGGTGAATAAAATATGGAAATAAAATTTAATAATGTAGATTTTTCATATAAAAAAATCAACTATATAGAAAAAGAAGTATTAAAAGATATTGATATAGAATTCATAAAGGGTAAAATAAATGGAATAATAGGTAAAAGTGGTAGTGGTAAAACTACATTAGTAGAATTAATAAATAATCTATTAACACCAACAAATGGATTTATAACTGTTGATAATTTTATAATAAAAAATAAAGAAAAAATAGATGTAGAAAAATTAAGATTTAATATTGGATTAGTATTTCAAAATCCTGAAGAACAATTTTTTAATCCAACAGTAAAAGATGAATTAATGATAACCTTAAAATTATTCAATTATAAATTAGATCAAATAAATAAAAGAATAGAAGATTCATTAAGAATGGTAGGATTAGATGATAAATATTTGAATATGAATCCAATGAAACTAAGTAGAGGTGAAATGCGTAAAGTTGCTTTAGCGCAAGCCCTATTAATAAATCCTAAAGTACTAATATTAGATGAGCCAACAATTGGTTTAGATGATAAAAGTAAAAATGAGTTAATAAAATTAATTAGAATGTTAAAAAATAGATACAATAAAACAATCATAGTAGTAACACATGATATCACTTTTTTACACAAAATAGTTGATTATGTATTTGTTTTAAATGATAAAAAAATAGTTCTACATGGAACCAAATATGATGTTTTTAAAAATGAATCAGAATTAAAAAAATGTGGTATTAAATCACCAAAAATAATTCAATTTGAAAACAAAGTATTAAAGAAAAAAAATATTAAAATAGGATATAGAGATGATATAAATGATTTAATAAAGGATATTTATAGATATGCTAAATAATATATCACTAAATAACTATGTAGATAGAAAAACATTTATATATAAATTAAATACTATATGTAAATTAATATCTTTATTTCTTTTTCTTTTAATAACACTTAATACAGAAAATATATATATTCATATTTCCTATTTGATATATTTATTTTTTTTAATATTAATAAGTAAAATTTTAATAAAAGATTATTTAAAATCAATTAAACACGTTTTATATTTATTAATAGGAATATTTATAATAAACATAATTTTTCAAACTACATTTTTAGAAAATGTAATTAATATATTTAAAATAATTGAAATAGTTATTTATACTTCAATCATTACAATGACAACTAGTGAATCAGAAATGATAAATGGTATTAGTACAATATTAAAACCTTTAAAGATATTTAAAATCAATATCAATAAATTATCATTTATATTTACATTTACAATTAGATTTATTCCGATCATAATAGATCAAATAAACATTATTTTAAAAACATTATTAAGTAGAGGAATAAATACAAAAAAAAATAAATTAATTATTTTAAAATCAATTATAATACCAACTTTTAATTTATCAATTAAAAAAGCTGATAATTTAGCTGATTCTATGGAAGTAAGAATGTATGATATAAATAATGAAAAAACCAATTATACATATAATAAATGGAGTATTAAAGATACATTAATTATGATAATATATATATCAATTTTAATAATAGTTTTAGGAGTGAAAATATGAGATATTTAATGACATTTTCTTATGATGGAACAAGTTATAATGGTTATCAAAAACAAAAAAATAAGAATACAATTCAAGATAACATAGAAATTAATTTATCAAAAATATTTAATCAAAATATTAAAATTAGTGCGAGTGGTAGAACAGATGCTGGAGTACATGCAATAAATCAAAAAGCACACTTTGATATTGATTCAGAAATTAATATAGATAAAATAAAACATTCACTAAATAAAATGATAAATGATGATATATATATTAAAGATATTGTAAAGGTAAGTAATGATTTTCATGCTAGATTCAGTGTTAAAGAAAAAGAATATATTTATAAAATAAATATTGGAGAGTATAACCCGCTAGATAGAAACTATATATATCAATATAATAGAAATTTAAATATAGATAAAATGAGAGAAGCTAGTTCATATTTAATAGGTACTCATAATTTTAAATCACTTACTAAATCAAATGCTGAAAAAGACGATTATATAAGAACAATATACAGTATAGATTTTATATTAGAAGAGGATATATTAACTATAAAATTTATTGGAACAGGCTTTTTAAGATATATGGTTAGAAATATAGTAGGGTTATTAATAGAGGTAGGAATAAATAAAAGAAATCCAAAAGATATTGAAAGTATTTTAAATGCTTTAGATAGACAAAAATCGGGTATAACCGCACCACCTCAAGGATTATATTTAAAAAATGTCAAATATTAATGAAAAAGTACTTATTTATAACGAAATTCATTGACTTTTAAGGGATTTTTTAGTACAATTTTAATTGGTACATTTTATATATCCCAATGAAATGGGTATTGGGAACACTCATTTCGAATATATTATTTAGAAAGGGAAATATTTATGAAAGACACATATATGCAAAGAAAAGAAGACTTAGTACGTACATGGTATGTAATCGATGCTGAAGGACAAAACTTAGGTCGTGTTGCTAGTAAAGTTGCTACAATTTTAAAAGGTAAACACAAACCAACTTTCACACCACATATTGATTGTGGAGATTATGTAATAGTTCTTAATGCTTCAAAAGTTAATTTAACAGGAAATAAACTAGATGGTAAAATTTATTACAATCATAGTGGATATACTGGTGGATTAAGAGAAAGAACAGCTCGTACTATGAGAGAAGATTATCCAGTAGAAATGATGGAAAGAGCTATCAAAGGAATGCTTCCAAATGGAAGACTTGGACGTCAAATGTACAAAAAATTATTTGTTTATGCAGATGGAAATCATCCACATGCAGCTCAACAACCTGTTGAGTTAAAGATGAACTAGGGAGGGTTAAGAATGGCTAATAAAAGAATATTTATTGGAACTGGTAGAAGAAAAGCATCTGTAGCGCAAGTTAAGATGGTACCAGGAAAAGGTAACATTACTGTTAATGGAAAAGATGTTAGAGAATTTTTCCCATATGAAACTAATGTTATGGATTTAATGCAACCTCTAGTAGCAACAAATAATGAAAAAACATTTGATATTGAAGTTAAAGTAAACGGTGGTGGATTTACAGGTCAAACTGGAGCTATCCGTTTAGGAATTACTAGAGCACTTTTAGAATATGATGCTGGTAATGAAGAATCTGAAGATAGTTATAGAAAAGTCTTAAAAAGAGCCGGATTTATTACAAGAGATTCAAGAATCAAAGAACGTAAAAAACCAGGTCTTAAAGCAGCTCGTAGAGCTCCACAATTTTCAAAAAGATAATTTGCATATCGAACCAAGATTATTCTTGGTTTTTTCTTTTATTAAATTATGATATAATAAAAATAACAAAAATAAGTTATAAAAGAAAAAATAGAATATTGTGCATTTTTTTGATAGTATTGAGATAATATAAATTTATATGATTGAAATGAGGAGTATATTATGTTAATAAACAAAGATATAAAAGAATCAGTTTATAGCAAATTAATGAATTACATTTTTGATATATGTGATACTATTTCGTTGGTAAAATATGCTGATCAACATGGAAACGATAAAGATGGTATTAATAAAATATTGTTAAAATTGAATTATTCAAAAAACAATATTTTAGAAAAATATGATATAGATAATATTGATAAATTAATAAATAAGTTGATTCGAGATGAAAATATATTTGATAAAAAATATAAAGATAGATTTGAAATAAATAAATATGATATGGATAAAAATAGTTTCGAAGAATTAAAAATTTTTAACAGAAAGAAAACTATTGAAGAAGCAATTAATCAAATTATTTATAATAAATCAACTGATTTATGGCTGAAAGAAAATGAAAATAATATAGTTTATACATTAGACAATATTTTAGATTATAATTATTTAGAAAACAAAATATATCATAGTACAACTTATTATTTTAAATTAAATAATGAACTTAAAAAGCAAATTTTAAATAATTCATCATTATACGGTTGGTGTTTTCCAAATTATCTAGAAGATATATGTTTTTTTAAAAATGGTTATTGTTGGTTATATTCAGTGGCACATGAAAAATTATGCGAAATTTATTGTAGAGATGAAAAAGAGTATGAATATCTAAAATCAATAGGCATAGAATTTGTCAATAATAAATATATACCGAGTAAGAATGAAAAATTATATTATGAAGAATAGAAATGTTTTATAATTGAGAAAAATCTCAATTTTTTTATAATTATTATTGCAAACATCTGTTCGTTTTGATACGATGATGATACCGGAAAAGTAAAACGAAATGGAGATGAATTATGAAACAAATAAT
>CAZYWD010000018.1:0-8560 GCA_964651795.1 uncultured Muribaculaceae bacterium | reverse complement strand
CTTTATTTCAAATAATATATAGCTATATTTAATAAAATGCTTTATAATAGATATGGTGATTTATGTGCAGAGGTATTTTGCTAAAGAAAAAGTAAATAATGAATTCATCTTAAATGATGATGATATCAAACATATAAAATTAGTCATGAGAATGAAAGACAATGATGAAATAATAATTGTATATAATGAAGAAGCTTATTTATGTTATATTAATAATATAAATGAATCTTTAAAAATAATAGAAAAACAATATATAGGTACTAAGAATTTAGATATACCTTATGTATGTTTAATAATACCTGTTTTAAAAGAACAAAAAATGGATTATATATTACAAAAAGCTACTGAATTAGGTGTAGAAGAAATAATACCATTTTATTCTAAAAGAGGTATAATAAAAGAAAAAGAAGATAAAACTAATAAAAAGATTGATAGATGGAAAAGAATATTAAAAGAAGCTAGTGAACAAACACATAGAAATGATATACCTAAAATAACAAATATCCAAAAATTGGAAGAATTAAACCTAAATGGTACTAATTTAATATGTAGTACTGTAGAAGAATCAAGAAATATTAAAAAAGTTTTGAAAAGTATTAATAAATGTGATAGAATAAACGTAGTAATTGGTCCTGAAGGTGGATTAGATCCAAGTGAAGAAAAAAACTTGATAGAAAAACAATATATTCCAATTACACTAGGTAAAAGAATATTAAGAGTAGAAACTGTACCACTTTTCTTGATGAGTACAATAAATTATGAATATATGGAGTGATTATATGGTAAATATTGAAGTATCGACAACATTATTAATAATAATATCAGCAATCATCTTATTACTAATTATTGGATGCATAGTTTTTATTATCTATAAAGATAAAAAAGCGGATAGTAAAGAAATAAATGATATGTTAAATGATTTAGTAAAAGCTAAACCAAGAAATAGTAAAAAAGATGACAATTTAATAAATGCTAAAATAGAAGTACCTATTGGTGAAAAAAAAGAACCAGTAGAAGTAAAAGATGAAAAATTTGATTTAGAAAATATGTTAAATAAAATGCAAGAAAGTTTAACTTCTAAAGAAGAAGTTGTTGAAAATTTTGAACAAGAACAAGAAGAAAAATCAATAATAAGTTATCAAGAATTGTTAGAAAATATGAATAAAGATACATTTAAAAAAGATATTGAAAAACATGAGGAAGAACAAGAAAAAACATTTGAAGAAGTAACAAAAGAAAAAGTAAAAGAATTCTTAACTAAAGAAGAAAAAGTTAGAAAAATAGAATCACCACTAGAAAATAAAAAATTCAAAAATACAGATTTTATTTCTCCAATATTTGGTAAAATGGATGCTAAAATAGAATATCCAACAGTTAAACCTTTTGAACAAAAAGAAGATTTAATTGACGAAATAGAAGAATTTAGACATGCTAGAATAGAAGAACCTAAATTTAGTACTATAGAAGAGACAATAGATGTAAAACCAATGAGAAAAGAAATAAATAAGAATGATGAATTCTTACAAAGCTTAAAAGAATTTAGAAATAATTTATAAATAGGTTTATACCTATTTTTTAAGTAGGAGGATGTATGAAATTTAAAATATATACATTAGGATGTAAAGTTAATACATATGAGACAAATGTAATGAGTGATATATTAAAAAATAAAGGCTATATAGAATCAATAGAACCAGTAGATATTGCTATAATAAATACTTGTACAGTTACTAATACAGCTGATAATAAATCATCTAAAACAATTAAACATGCTATAAAAGAAAATCCAAATGCTATTATAGTTGTATGTGGTTGTTTTTCACAAAATAAAAAAGAAGAAGTATTAAAAATAGATGGAGTAGATATAGTAATAGGAAATATATTTAAATCTAAAATAGATAAATATATAGAAGAATTTATAAATAACAAAAATCAAATAATAAATATTTATGATATATCAAATACTACTTTTGAAACAATGAAACTAAATAATTTTAATAGAACTAGAGCTTTTGTAAAAATACAAGATGGATGTAATAATTATTGTACATATTGTGTTATACCATATACAAGAGGAAATTTAAGAAGTAAAGATCATAATGAAGTAATAGATGAAATAAAAAATTTAATAAAAAATAATCATAAAGAAATAGTTTTAACAGGTATTCATACTGGTAATTATGGAGATACTAATTATGGATTTGCTGAATTATTAAATGATTTAGTTAAAATAGAAGGATTGGAAAGATTAAGAATTTCTTCTATAGAAATTACAGAATTAAATGATAAAGTATTAGATGTTATAAAAAAATCTAATATATTAGTAGATCACATGCATATTCCACTTCAAAGTGGATCAAATACAGTACTAAAAAGAATGAATCGTAAATATGATAAAGAATACTTCATAAATAAAATAAATAATATAAGAAAAATAAGATCTAATATATCAATTACTACTGATGTAATAGTTGGTTTTCCAGGTGAAACAGAAGTGGAATTCAAAGAAACAATAGATACAATTAAAAAAGTTAATTTCACTAAACTACATGTTTTTCCATATTCAAAAAGAGATAAAACAGTAGCTGCTACTTTACCTAATCATATAGATCAAAACACTAAAAAAGATAGAACAAAAATATTAATTAATTTATCTAAAGAATTAGAAATAAATTATATGAATAAATTTATTAATAAAGAAGTTATATTTATACCAGAAGTATATAAAGATGGATTTTTAATAGGACATACTGGTAATTATTTATTAGTAAAAGTAAGAGGTAAAGAAATAGATTTAAATAAAGATATAAAAGCTAGTTTAGAAAGTGTAAACTATCCGTATATAATTGGAAAAAAAATTGACTAAATAAATAAAAAAATGATATGATTTTAAAAGGAAGTGGTAATTATGGATAACTTACAAATACCAAATTTTATATTAGAAAAACAAAAACAAAATTTAGAAGAATTTATTAAATATCAAGAGATGGCTAAAGAAAATGTAAAAAATCCAATTTTCGATGAAGTTAGAATAAAAGAAAGACAAATGGCTAGAGAACAAGAAAATATTAAAAGAGTAAAATTTCAAAAATTCAAAAGATATACAGCACTTACAATTTTAGTATTAGCGGGTTCTTTTGCACTAAAAAAACAAATTGATTATACAAATAAGCCAATCAATATAGTAACTCATGATATTTTAGCTAATGAAGGTTTATTAGAAACTGATAATGGCAAAACAATAGAATCTAAACAATTTAGTAAAGATGAAGAACTTGAATTATATAATTATATAATAAATAATAATTTAACAAATGAGCAAGTGTTAGATAATATCGAAAAGCGTTGTAAAAAAGAAAATATAGATTATAATATTGCTTTAAATCAAATGAAAACAGATTATCCAGGATTATTTGAAATAAAAATAGAAGTGGCTAAGTAAAAACTTAGTTTTTCTTTTATTGATATTTTTTGTGTTATAATTAAATAAGGTGATTAAATGAAAACATATATAAAAGGAAACTATAAAAAATCAGTATTTCAATCTACCAATGGTTATATAATTGGTATTTTTAGTGTTAAAGAAACAAATGATCCTAATATGGAAGATTATATAAATGAAACAGTAACATTTACAGGTTATTTTGCTGATTTAAATATTAATGATACATATATTTTTTATGGTGATTTAATAGATCATCCTAAATATGGTTTTCAATATCAAGTATCAACTAGTGAAAGATTAACGCCTAAAGATAAAGATGGAATAATAGAATTTTTAAGTAGTGAATTATTCACGGGAATTGGTGAAAAAGTTGCAACAAAAATAGTAAATACATTGGGTAATAATGCTTTAGAATTAATATTAGAAGATAAAGATAATTTAAAAAAAGTAGAAAAATTACCAAATAAAAAAATAGATATTATTTATGATACTCTAACAAAATATGAAGAAAGTCATAAAATAGTAGTTTATTTAACAGAATTAGGTTTTAATATGAGAGATTCTCTTAGTATATATAATAGATATAAAGAGAATACTAAATTAATGATAACAAATAATATATATAATTTAATAGAAGATATAGAAGATATAACTTTTTCTAAAGTAGATGAAATATATAAAAAGCTAGAAAACAATTTAGATGATCCAAATAGAATAAAAGCTTGTATAATTTATACAATGAAAAATTTAACATTTAAAAATAGTGATACATATTTATACTTTAATGAAATAAAAGAAGAAACATTAAGATATTTGAAACAAGATATAAATGATGAACAATTTAATTTATATTTAGATGAATTAAGATATGATAATAAAATAGTATTAGAAAGTGCTAGATACTATTTAAAACAAATGTTTATTGATGAAGAAAAAATAATAAATACAATAAAATTATTATTAAATAAAGAACCAACTAAATATAAACAAATAGATAAATTAATTAAACAATTTGAAGAAGTATATAGTATTGAATATAATAGTAAACAAATAGAAGCTATAAAAAAATCTTTAGAAAACAATATACTAGTTATAACTGGAGGTCCTGGTACAGGAAAAACTACAATTATAAAAGCTATAGTAGAAATGTACCAAAAATTAAATGATTATACTTTTAAAGAATCATTAGAACATATTGCTCTTTTAGCGCCTACAGGTAGAGCAAGCAAAAGAATGAGTGAAACTACATTGTTTCCTGCTTCTACTATTCATAGATACTTAAAATGGAATAAAGAAACAAATAGTTTTGGAGTAGATGAATTTAATAAAAATGAACAAGAATTAATTATAATAGATGAAGTTAGTATGATAGATACAAATTTATTTGCTAGTCTTTTTAGAGGTTTAAAATCTAATATAAAATTAGTCTTGGTAGGAGATTATAACCAATTACCAAGTGTTGGCCCAGGTCAAATATTAAAAGATATAATTGAAAGTGAAATAGTTGATGTTATAGAATTAGATTTATTATATAGACAAAGTGAAACTTCTTATATAAGTGAACTTGCTTACGAAATAAAAAATAATGATATATCTAGTAATTTTTTAGAAAAAAAAGATGACTATTTATTTTTAGAATGCAGTAGTAATAGTATTAAAGATAATATTATAAATTTATCAAAACAAATAATGAATAAAAATTATGATTATAAAAAATTTCAGATATTAGCGCCTATGTATGCTGGAATAAATGGAATTGATAATCTAAATAAAGAATTACAAAATATATTTAATCCTAGTGATCCAGATAAAATAGAAATAAAAGTTGGAGATGTAATCTATAGAGAAAATGATAAAGTATTACAATTAGTTAATATGGCTGATAGTAATGTTTATAATGGTGATATAGGTATAATAAAATATATAATTCCTTTTTATGAAAGTGATTCTGGTAAAAATGAAATATATATAGATTATGATGGTATAGAATTAAAATTATTACCAAATGATTTTAACAAAATAAAACATGGTTATATAATTAGTATACATAAATCACAAGGTAGTGAATTTGATATGATAATGATACCAATATGTAAAAGTTATAATAGAATGCTGTATAAAAAATTAATTTATACAGGAATTACTAGAGCTAAAAATAAATTAATATTATTAGGAGAAAAAGATGCTTTTATTTATAGTGTTAGAAATAATGCTGAAATTATTAGAAAAACTACTTTAAAAGAAAAATTACAAAATATGTATAAAATATAAAAAAATATATAAAATATTAATGTATATATTTTATATATATACGAATATTCATATTTTTTAGCAAGAAGGTGATTTTATGAAAGTATGTAAATCTATAGCGCTTATGGGATTAGGTGCAGGGGCTGTTTTGGCATATCAAAAGTATAACAAACCAATAATGAAAGAAATGGACAAAATTGTTAAAAAAACTAAGAAAAAAGCTAATGATACGCTAGAAGATATGATGTAGTTTAGAAAATCCTCCTTATATGGAGGATTTTTTGATAAAAATAAAAAGCACCGAAGTGCTTTCAGAAAAGAAGTAATCTTTAAAAAAAGATTTACATTAATAGTCGTCAATCATTGATTGACAAATAAATCATAACATTATTAATTATTAAAATCAATGAATTTCACAAATATTTCATAATTTTATTGATATAATTTTATAAATCTCTTATAATATAATAGGTGATTATATGAAAAAGATATTTATTATAATAGGATTAATTATTATTAGTATAGGTATTATTACTTATTTAATAATAGATGATAATAGATTAAAGAAAATAGATAAAACAAAACATAATAATTATAATGAATATGTTGAAGTAATTAATGATACAGACTTATATAAAAAAGAAAATAAAAAATATATAAAAATAGGTAATATTAAAAAAGAAACTAAATTAGAATTAGATAAAACTGATTATAAAGAAGATTATTTTAAATTAAAAGATACTAATTATTATATTTCATATAAAGATATAAAAAAAATCAAAAAAATAAATAAAGATAATTATTATGAAAATTATATATTATTTAATAAAAATATAATTACTAATAAATCATTTAGTTTATCTAATAATATTACAATAGATGAACAAAATGAATTTAAATTAATATATCAAAGTGATGAATATTATGTATTATTTAATAATAATTTATATAGTACTAAAGATGTAAAAGAATTAGTAGATAGTAATAATACTGAATTAGTAGAAACTACTTCTATAAGTGTATTTAATGTTAATGATACTGCTAATTTAAAAGAAAAATTAGTTTATTTAAAAGAAAACAATTATACTACTATAACTCTTAATGAATATAAATTATGGTTAGATAATAAAGTAAGATTAAAAGAAAATGTTGTTTTATTTGTAACAAATGAAATAAAAGATGAAATGAGTATATTTAATGAATATAATTATATTATAAATGTATTAGATGATTCTATTAAATTTAATAATGTTAATAAAGTAAGTACAAAAGAATCTAAAGAAAATTCTTATGAAATAAAAAATACTGACTTAGATAAATTTAAAAAAATGGTTTCTAAAGAAAAAATAGTTGAAGTAGTAGTACAAGAACCAATATGTTCTAACAGTATATATGCTGGAGCTATTCCAGTACTTAATTATCACTTTTTCTATGATTCTAGTATAGGCGAAGTTTGTAATGAAACTATATGTTTAGAAACTTCTAAATTTGAAGAACATTTAAAATATTTAAAAGAAAATAATTTTAAAACACTTACTATGGAAGAGTTTAGAGCTTGGATGTATGGTGAGATAGAAGTACCAAATAAGTCAGTATTATTAACTATTGATGATGGTGCGATGGGTACTAGTACTATAAATGGTAATAAGTTAATACCACTTTTAGAAAAATATGATTTACATGCTACTTTATTTTTAGTAACAGCTTGGTGGAGTCCAGATAATTATAGATCAAATAATTTAGATAT
Source organism: uncultured Muribaculaceae bacterium (assembly GCA_964651795.1). Lineage (GTDB taxonomy): Bacteria > Bacillota_I > Bacilli_A > RF39 > UBA660 > CAJOJO01. Next base: position 1,118 of record CAZYWD010000018.1, on the reverse strand, counting down.
TGAATCACATGGTAATGATATTCATAAGGTTGGTAGCTGTGGTACTCATAATCTTAAATGTTTATCACATAATGAATTATATAATGATTTAAAAACTTCAATGGATATAGTTGGTTCTTATACTTCATTCTGCTATCCATTTTATGTTCATTCAAATGATGCTGTAAGTGTACTAAGAGAGCTAAATGTTCCTCTAGCATTTGGTGGAGGGAACTTTAATGCTACTAGAAATAGTAATAAATATTATATTCCAAGGTATCCAATTTATAGTAATATAACTATGGATCAATTTATAAGAATGGTTAGTTAATTTAATTAACTTTTTTTATTTCGACAAATTTTATTCTTTTTAAGTGTTAGTATATGACACTTAAGGAGGTTTAAATGAATTATTATGAGTTAATAAAACAAGAACTAATAAATAATGAAGTATATAAGAAAGTAAAAGATTATAGTAAAAATAGAAGTGATTTAAAAGCATATTATAATGTTGGAAAGATGTTAAGTGAAGCTGAAAATAAATATGGAAATGGAATAATTAAAAAATATTCCGAAAAATTAAGTAAAGAAGTTGGAAAAGGTTATTCTGAAAGAAATTTAAGAAATATGCGACAATTTTATGTATTATTTAAAGATGAAAATTGGAACGCACTGCGTACCAATTTGTCATGGACACATTATAGGGAGCTATTATGGTTAGATAATATTGATAAGATAAATTATTATATACAAATATCTTTAAGTCAAAATTTATCATATAGGGAATTACACAATAAAATAAAATCAAATGAATATGAAAGATTAGATAATAAAACGAAAGAAAAATTAATTAAAAAAGAGGAAAATAAAATAGAAGATTTTATAAAGAATCCAATAGTAATTAAGAGTAATATAGATAGGGAAAAAATAACTGAAAAAGCATTACATCAATTAATAATAGAAAATATGAAAGAATTTTTAAATGAACTTGGAGATGGATTTAGTTATATAAGTGATGAATATAAAATAAAAATAGGAAATAGATATAATTATATAGATATATTACTATATAATATAGAATTTAACTGTTATGTAGTAGTAGAATTAAAAGTAACAGAATTAAAAAAAGAACATATTGG
>CAZYWD010000017.1:0-8964 GCA_964651795.1 uncultured Muribaculaceae bacterium | reverse complement strand
TTTTTTATTATCATTTTTTTAGCTAATTCTATTTTTGCTTGTTCAATTCCTTGTTCAATTCCTTGCTCAATTCCTTCTTTTTTGCCAATTTCTAATCCTTCTTTTATAGCTTTTTGTCTGATGATATCTTTTTCTTGTTCATCCCATGTTGATCTATCTTCATATTTCTCAAAATATTCATGTATTTCTTCTATTTTATCTAGATCTTCTACTATTTCCATAAACTCTTTTTTTGTTAGTTTATCCATAATATCATCTCCTATTGCTTCATCTAACTCTTCTTTTGTTTCTGCCATCAATATTTCTATCCATTTATCTAGCTTACTTAAGTTATCTTTATTATACATTATTTTTTTGCAATAGTCTATATCTATAAAATCACTTTGCATACTTTCAATATATACATTTCCATATTGATCTCTCAATTTTACTTCTGCCTTTTCTACCTTTGGTTCAAAATATGAATATCTACAAAAATTTATTTGATGATATCTCTTTATATTATTATATTTATTATTTCTTTTAAATTGATAACTATATTCTTGCATCAAATATACTAGATTTCTTGTTAATGTCATATTTTTATTAAAACAATTCATTTCTATTAATACATATTCATTATTTAGTTTCAATTTTACATCTAATGTTTTTTTCTTTGATTTCAATATTTTTGTTGGTACTTCTGGATTCATTATTTCTACATTTCCTTCTAATTCTTTATATGGTATTTCAAAATAACTTGATAAAAAATATGTTACGAATTTTATACTATCTGGGGAACCAAATACTGCTTTGAACATTACATCTGTATATAATGGAGTTATTTTTGTCATTTTTTTCCTCCTTTCTAGAGTTCTACTCACTATAATTATTCGATAAAACTTTTTAATTTCCTCCTTTTTTCAAAAAAAAATTACATTTCTGTAATTTTATTTTAATTCATAAGCAAATGTTGTATCACTACCAGTTGCTGTTGTGGCATTAGTAGCATAAATATTAATTGGTACCTTAATTACTGTATATGCATGATAAGTAGCTGATGAAGAATTTTGTAATCCTAATTCGCCAGTTGAATTAATATACCAAATATTAGTTCCGTCTGTGTTCATTGTCCAAACATTATTTCCACCAAACATTGTTGTTAAGTAATTACTATTTTTACATTCAGTACTTAAGAAATTAGAATTACAACTTGATGAATAAGATGCAGAAACATAATCATATAATGACATTAAACCTGCTTTAGCATTAATTGTATTTTCTTTTAGTTTATTTCTTAAAGTATCTAAACTCATTTCTTCATTTGAAACACTACCATTTTCCCAAACATCCAATATTTTTAGATCTTCAGTTAAATTTCCTTCTAATGTACCTTTTAATTCTGTTGTACTATAGTCTGTTTTAACTGGATCAGACCATATAGTAGGAATTCCAGTAATTGAAATTAATTTCATTGAATAATCATTCTTATCTATGCTTAGTACTCTCCAATTTTTGTTATCATATTTTACATAATTATTAACTGTATTACCTTTAAATACATATTCATTTCCTGTATCATACAATCCATCTACTGTTTCACCTAATACTTTAAGACTATTTTTTTCTATTATGTCTAAATAGAATGGTGTTTTCTTATTATCATTTTTTATTTTTACAGGGTCTATTTCACCATCATTATAAGAATAAATTGTATATGCTTCACTATCTAATTCCGTGCTTTCACTTGCACAATCTATTTCAGCATAATTATATGTATATTGTTTAATTGTATCATCATATTTAATCAAAACACAGCCTTCCATAGGTTCTTTTGTTTTTGGACTTAATATTTCATCCTTTTCTAAATAACCCATATATTTAATATATTCTAATGTAACATAAATATCATTGATATGGTATTTATCAAGTTTATCAGTATTATCTATTGTCCATTTCTTAGCAGCACTTTCAATATCTTTCACCTGTATATCATATAACTTATCCTTAGATTGATTTACATAAGATGTAACAAGTGGAAAAGCTATCATAGATATAACTGCAATTATAATAATAACACATAATAATTCCACTAAAGTAAAACCTTTTTTCATAAATACCTCCTACTATTATAATTATATCAAATTTTGTTTTTTAAGTAAATTATTCTTCTTCTGTTTTTGTAATATTTTTATCTTCTAATTTTATTGTTACCGAATTGTTTATATCTATCACAGAACCTATTGGATAACTTTGACTTACTACATATCCAGTTCCTTCTATTTTATATTTTAAACCTAATAAATTAAATAATGACACAGCGTCAGTTCTACTCCATCCAGTTAAATTAGGCATTTTATAATTGGTAGTATTAGTAAGCAATATTATTTTATCACCTATAGTCATACTAGTACCCTTAGAAATAGATTGTTTAGTTATTTTAGATCCATCACCTATTACGACCACATTTATTCCTTTGTCTTGTAATTCTTGTTTAACTGTTTCTACATCTTTATTTATAAATGATTTAACTGTATATGTTTCAATTTGTTTTTCAGTTATTTCTGTAAACATATTTTTATACTTACTTATACTTTGGATTATTTCTTTAGTAGTTGTGTATAATCCAGCTGAATTACCCCATGTTGGTTTTTTCATAGCTGCATAAATTATTATTTCAGGATTATCTTTTGGATACATTCCAGCAAATGAAAATATATATAAATTATTTCCATATAAATATGATCCACTTGCAGTATCATATATTTGACCTGTACCTGTTTTTCCTATTATATCAAATCCTGGTATTTTATATATATAACCAGTTGTATCTAAATCTGTACCATGAATAACATTGTACATTAATTCTTTTATTTTATCGACAGTTGATGTTTTTATTATTTGCTCACTTTCTTCTATTTTTCTTTCATATTCTATTTTATTTGTATTTGGATTTACTATTTTACTTATAATATGTGGTTTTAACATCTTACCATTATTAGATATTAAAGTTAATGCTTGTAATTGTTGGGCAACAGTTGTAGTAATTCCTTGTCCATAACCAGCTGTAGCATATTCAACATCATATTTAAAATCAATACTTCCAGCTGATTCTCTAGCTAATTCTATTCCTGTTTTAGAACCAAAACCATATTTTTTCAAGCATTCTTTTAATTGTTTTTTAGTTAAATAATTTTTAAGTAAATTAACTACTCCAACATTACTTGAATATTCATATCCTTTATCAAATGAAATAGTCCCCCATCCTTGACCATTATTCCAGTCATTGATAGTATACTCTCCAATAGTATAACTACCAGATTGATAAGTAGCATTACCATCATAAACATTGTTTTCCATTGCACACATATATGTGTATGTTTTCATAGTAGAACCTGGTTCAAATGTAAATGTAACTAAAGGATTTTCATAGTTTGTAATGTTTTTAATATTAGGATCATAAGATGGTGTTGTTGAAAAACCTAAAATATCTCCTGTTTTAGCATCCATTACTACAAATATAGTCCATTCTGGGTTGTAATTTGCTTCTAAATTTTTTACACCTGATTCTACAAATCTTTGAATATTAGAATCAAGCGTTAAATAAATGTCTTTTCCATTTTGAGCCTTGACTTCTATTTCATCAGTACCAACTATTTTATATCCATATCTACTTTGTTGATACTCTACATAACCATCTTCACCACTTAAATCATTATTATATGATGCTTCAATTCCTAATTCTCCTACTATTTCATTAGAAACACATTTTTTGTCATTTTCATCATAGTATTCAACTTCTTTTGTTTTAGCATAACCAATAACATATGAAGCAAAATCACCATTTGGATAATATCTTTTTTGACTTTCAGTAAAACTAATACCTGGTAAACCTAAAGCTTTTATTTCATCTTTTTTAAGTTCAGTTAAGCCACTTCCATACATACCTAATTCTACTTGGTATCTATCTTGACTCATCATACTTACTAAAAATTCTTTATCAGCATTAAGGATAGGCGCAAGTGCTTCTGCAGTTTTTTCTATATCTTTTACATAGTTTTCTCCATTATAAACTTTACTTTTTTCTAATGAAATAACTAATGTATATGAACTAACATTTAAAGCCAAAATATTACCTTCAGAATCATATACATTTCCTCTTTTAGCTTTAATTGTTTTTTTAACTGTATTTCTATTAGCTGCAAATTCACTTATATTTATATTATCTATTGTACTTGATAATGATAAATATGCATATCTTATATACAACAAAAAAATACAAAGACAAAAAATTAAAAATATTATCATTGAAATATTAATTTTTTTTTGTTTCTTTGTATTCATATTTACACCTCATTAGTCGTTAATTATAATTATATTATCATTATTATACGCTAATCCCATTTCAGATACAACATCTTTTACTTTATCAAATGAAGTTAGCTCATTTACTTTCATAGTTAAACTTTCATTTTTCTTTTCTTGATTTTCTATATCAAATTTTACTTGTTCAACACTCATGTTTAAATGAGTTATCCCAGCTCCTAAGAATATTTTAGAAACTGCCATACCTAAAAGACAGATAAATGCTGTTCCATATAATAGTACTTCACCTTTTGTCATTCTTGTTTTTCTTCTTTTAGCCATGTTATCTCTCCTTTATTTTATTCTTTCAATTACTCTTAATTTAGCACTTCTAGCACGATTATTGTTTTCTAATTCTTCCTTACTAGGATCTATTACTTTTACTATTTTAAAATTTGGTAAATATTTTTCTGGTATAACAGGCAAATTTTTTAAATTTTTATCTATTTCTGTTACACTTTTAAATATGTTTTTACAAATTCTATCTTCTAATGAATGAAATGTAATAACACATATTCTACCATTTATATTTAACAAATCTAAGCTTTGTTTTAAAGCTGATTCAAATACATCCAATTCTTTATTTACTTCTATTCTAATAGCTTGAAATACTTTTCTAGCTGGATGTTTTTCTCTTTTATATTTTTCAGGAACTCCTGTTTTTATTATTTCAACTAATTCTAATGTTGTTTTTATTTCTTTGTTTTCTCTATAATCAACTATTCTTTTAGCAATTCCTTTAGCATATTTTTCTTCACCATATTTGTAAAAAATATCAGTTAATTCTTCTAAACTATATTCATTGACTACTTTATAAGCCGTTAATTCTTTAGTAGTATCCATTCTCATATCTAGGAAAGCTTCTTTATGAAAGCTAAATCCTCTATAATCTTCATCTAATTGTGGGCTTGATACTCCTAAATCAAATAAAATCGCATCTACTGAATCAATATTGTTTTCTTTTAACTTATCAGTTATATTAACAAAGTTACTTCTGATTATTTTATAGTTATCTGATATGTTATTTAGTTTATCACTACTAACTTTGATTGCTTCATCATCTTGATCAAAGGCGAATAAAAAACCCCTAGGTATTCTTTTTAATATCTCACTACTATGTCCTGCATATCCAAGTGTTGCATCTACTACTAAGCTATCTTCTTTTAAGTTTAAGTTAGTAATACATTCATTAAGTAATACTGATATATGCATTAAATATTTACCTCAAATAATTTATCTGCTATATCTGATAAGTTATCTTCATTTGTTTCTAAGAAGTTATCCCAAGATTCCTTATCCCATATTTCTAATCTTTCATTAACACCTATAATTACACAGTCTTTTTTTAAGTCAGCATATTTTATTAATGAATTTGCTATGTTGATTCTACCTTGTTTATCAAATTCATTTGAAGTGGCACCTGATAAGAAAAATCTCATAAAGTTTCTTGCATCTCTAGTATTAGGTAATTCTCTATATTTATTTATTACATTTTCCCATTCAGTTTTAGGATATATAAATAAGCAATTATCTAGTCCTCTAGTCACGATGAATTCATGACCTAATTGTTCCCTTATTTTTGAAGGAATGGTAAGTCTACCTTTTTCATCAATTGTATGATTGTATTCTCCCATGAACATAGATATCACCCACTTTAACCCACTTTTTTCCACTGTCTACCACTATTTTACTCTTTTAATGGTTATTTGTAAAGGGTTTTATGTCAATTTTACAAAGTTTTTTATTAAAAAAAAGCCTTTGGCTTTTTAATAGTTATTTATTTTTTTGTATATCTTTTTTGATACTCTACTTCATTTTGCAGATTATATATTTCTTCATTTAATTTATCTAATAATTTTTCTTTATTACTAATTAATAAAACATTTCCAAGTGTGAATAAAGAAACAATACTAATACTAGTTATATAGAGTGGTAATAGTTTATCATTATAATTGTATTTAGAAACTATATTTGTTATAAGTACTGATATAATTACACTACCACTTATGTTCATTGAACATATACTAACACTTATTTTTAATTTTTTTATATTATTATTTATTTCTATTTGTTTTATTATGTTTTCTTTCATTAACTTACTCCTTCACTTATAAAATATTATCATTTTTTAATGTCGAAGTTTGTCGAAAAAAGATAGTTGATACTATCTATTTTTTTAGTATAATATGCTCTTTTTCATTTCTAATATCTATTGCTTTTTTTATATATTTATCTTCTTTTTTATAAATTGCTTCTAAATTATCTTTTAATTCTGAAAGTTCTTCTATCAATCTAGTTCTCTTTTCAGCATAAACTCCTGAACTAAAACATAAATTCATTGATGTAAGCGCTAAAACAAGTGGTAATAAAAGTGAATCATCTATAGTTGCAGGTACAAATCCAGCAGCAACTGCACCCGTAAACATTAGCCCATATCTTATAAGAGTGTATTTTTTAATTTTATTATTTAATTTATCTTCTGATATTTTAGATTTATTGATTTTTTTATTGATTTTTAATAATTTAATGTTATTATCTGTTTCTATTCTTTGTAATTTATCTATTTTCATATAATTTCCCCCTATATTTAAGTAATATTTATTATATACTAAATCTTTGTTTTGTCAATATTTAGTTTACTAGTAGATTACTTATTATATCTATTATATTTATAATTGTATTTTTTATATTATTTATAAATTCATTTATTTTTGTTATTTCTTTTGTTTTAGTTATTTTTAATATGATTCCATCAGTACATTTTATAGTTTCAATATGACTATATTTATTATATCTTCTGATTACACTATCTAAATTATTATCATTTTTATCATATAAATATATATCTTTATTACATATATAAATACTATCATATACAAATTTATCTTTAAATTCTTTTACAGAATCAATATTATATATAATATTATCTGTTTTATTTTTTTTGAATTTTTTCCTAAATTTTCTTACCCCTATTTTTTTTAATTTACCTGATTCATCACTATCAGGATTAAAGCAATCTAATAAGTTGCATATAGTTATATTTTTATTTTTATCTATTAGGTTTATGGTTTTTTCTTCTTCAATACCAATTCCTATTAAACTACCTTCTAAATCCTTTATTACATTATTTATATAATTATTTATTTTCATTTATATCACCTACTACATCATTTATTACAAAACTAGCACATAATAATCCAGCTGTAGCAGGTACAAATGAATTAGAGCCTAGTTTTTCTACATTAGCTGGTATTTCATCACTAGAGACAACCATTATTTTTTGATTTATTTTTTTTTCTTTTACCATTTTTCTTATTCTTTTTGCTATTGGATCATAATTTGTCTTTCGAATATCCATTATTTTTAATCTAGTTGGATCCATTTTTTTTGCTGTTCCCATACAAGATATTATTTTAATATTTCTTTTTATTGCCTCTTTTATTAGTTCTTCTTTTGTTTCTATAGTATCACATGCATCTATTATATAGTCTATTTTTTCTTTAAATAGTATTTCTATGTTAGATTTATTTATAAATTCATTTATTTTAATTACTTCAGTATCAGATATTTCTTTTATTCTATTTTCTGCTACATCCACTTTATTTTCACCGATATTATTTTTTTTTGTTATTATTTGCCTATTTAGATTAGTAATATCAACTACATCTTTATCTACAATTATTACTTTTCCTATACCAGATCTTGCAATACTTTCTAAAGCATGTCCACCTACTCCACCTAATCCTATTACAAGAACTGTTGTGTTTTTTAATTTTTCTATATTTTTATTTCCAATTAATATTTCTAATCTATCTAACATATTCATCACCTAATTAATTATATCATATTTTTGACATAGAAAAAACTGACCTAAGTCAGTTTAAAATCATTTGTTTTGTTTTATCGTAATTTTAATTAAACTCCAGCAACTGGACATGAAACTGCTGTATCACCAGTACTATATGAACATAAACTGGCAGCTTCAATTGGTGTTGTAGAATCTTTTGTAGCTGTTGCTTCACCTTTTGCAGGATTATATGTTGTATAATATCCATCTCTAAATTCGAATTGAGTATCTGTTACCATACCTTTTTCATTAATAGTTAATGTACTTTCATCTTTTGGGATTTCTCCTTTAGCTTGTACACCTAATAATTTTAATGTAGCTACTGTATAGCTTCCTGCTTTAATTGGTGCTTTAGTATCGTCAACTTGGTTGAACATTACTTGGTTTTCAACTGCATTGATATAACCTAATGCACTTGATTCCTTTGCTCCTGATTTAGCTGTGTCAATAACATCTAAGACTATTGGTGTTGCAATTAATGCGATAATTGCTAAGATTACGATAACTGCTAATAATTCTATTAGCGTAAAACCTTTGTTTGATTTCATTTTTCTTTCCTCCTCTATTATTTTACAATATAAATATAACATACTTTCAATTAATTAGTCAATAACATTTTCATCTATTTACACTTTTTTATTTTGCTATTTAATTAATTATTCAATTAAGCCTTGATTTATATATCAACCTCCTTTTTATATATTGAATAAAAATATTTAAAATATACAAAAAAGTACATAAAAATGTACTTTTAAATTAAATTTAATTCAATT
>CAZYWD010000016.1:0-9092 GCA_964651795.1 uncultured Muribaculaceae bacterium | reverse complement strand
TTAGTAATTCTTAAGCTATAACACTAAATACACCACTTGATATTAATAACATTATAATTCCTGCTATAATTACACCTAACATAACTGCTATTACACTTGATTTAAAATCCATATCTAAAATACTAGCAGCAAGTGTTCCTGTCCAAGCTCCTGTACCTGGAAGTGGTATTCCTACAAAAAGCATTAAAGCTATAAATAAACCTTTTCCTGCTTTTTCTTGTAATTTCTTACCACCTTTTTCACCTTTTTTTAAACAAAAAGTGAAAAATTTACCAATTATTTTTTTATCTTGTCCCCAAACTAAAATTTTACGAGCAAATAAATATATAAATGGTACTGGTATCATATTACCTATAATACAAATTATATAAGATGTTAACTTAGGCAATTCATAGGCTGTCGCTACTGGAATTGCTCCTCTTAATTCAATAAGCGGTACCATTGAAATGAAAAAAATTATTAAATACTTCTTTATCATACTATCTCTCCATATCTTTTAATAAACTTGTTGCCGCGGTCGCACCTTCGCCAGCTGCTGTAACTATTTGATATACATTTTTTTCAATTACATCACCACAAGCATACACATTTTTTATATTTGTTTTCATATTAGAATCAACTACAATATAACTATTATTTATATTTAAATCTAAATTTTTTAAATAACTTAAATCAGGCGTTAAACCTATATAAATAAATATTCCTTGACAAGTAACTGTTCTATCACTTAAAGTAACTGATTCTATTTTATCATCTTTTACATTTATTTTTTGTATTGATTCATTATATAAAATTTCAACATTATCTAATTTTTTAATTTCATCTTGTAATATATCAGATGCTCTTAAACTATTACTTCTATTTATTATAGTAACTTTTTTACACAATTTAGATAGATATAGGCTTTCTTCAAAAGCACTATTTCCTCCACCTACAACTACTACATCTAAATCTTTATATAAATTTCCATCACATAATGCACAATAACTTATACCTTTTCCAACATACTCTTGTTCATTTTCTAATCCTAATAAATTAGGTATTCTTCCTGTAGCAATAATTATATTATCAGAAGTATATTCATTATTTTTAGTAATTACATTAAAATTACTATCTTTTTTTATATCTATTACTTCTTCATATTTTAAAGGTATTTCTAAACTAGTTAATTGATCTACTAAATTCATTACAAGTGTTGGTCCATCTATTTTAGTAAATCCTGGATAATTTTCTACATTAGATGTTTTATTTATTTGTCCTCCTGGTATATAACTTTCTAATAATAGTATTTTTTTATCAGCTCTTTTTAAATATATAGCTGCACTTATTCCAGCTATTCCAGCTCCAACTATTATACAATCAAAATGTTGTTTCATCTAAGTTCCTTTGATCATTGTATTTATTATTAAATACTGATCCCTTTCTTAATTTTATAAACATTATAATTCCTGCTATTATTAATAATATTGAAACTATTTGCGCTACTTTAAAATTACCTAGCATTAAACTATCTTGACGCATTCCTTCAATAAATAATCTACCTATTGAATACCATACTAAATATAAAGCAGTAGTCATACCTATTTTAGTATATTTACGACCTCTAAATATTAATAAAATAATAAATCCTAATAAACACCAAATAGATTCATAAAGGAAAGTTGGTTGATAATAAACACCACCTATATTCATTCCATTTATTATAAATTCTGGTATGTGTAAATTCTGTAAAAATTCTAATGTAGTTGCTGGTCCATAAGCTTCACCATTAAAGAAATTTCCCCATCTTCCAATAGCTTGGCCTAAAATTAAACTTACAACTAAAATATCTGTTAATCTTAAAGTAGATACTTTATATTTTTTAGTATATATAATAACAAATATTAGTGCAGCTATTATACCTCCATGGATTGCTAAGCCACCTTCCCAGATTCTTATTATTGCTAAAGGATCAGCTAAATAATAATCTAAATTGAATGCTACATAATATAATCTAGCACCTAGTAATGAAAATATAATAATATAGAAAAATAAATTTATCATAAAGTCTTCTGGTAATTTCCACTTTTTTGATTCATGTAAAGCAATAACACCACCAACTAGAAAAGCAAAAAATATAAAGATTGAATACCAATATATTTGAATGATTCCTAAATCTAAAAATACTGAATTCATATTACATCTCCTTTCCAATTACTGGTTTAATTATTAATTTATCCATTATCATATTCATTAATGATATAAGTAAGGCAGCAATACATGCTATAAATATACCATTAATAGTAAAATGTATTCCTAGTAATAAATCTACTATTTTTAATATGATAACATTAATAAATGGATAGAATATTCCGAGAGTAAGTGCTGTTATAGGAATAGTTAATTTTACTATAATAGGTTTAATTGTTTGATTTAATAGATAAATTACTACAGATGCTACTAAAGCCCATACTCCATAGTGATTATTATCTATTTGAATTGTGTTTTTAAATAACATTGATACAGTTATTAATATAAGTGAATAACCTATCATATATATTACCCATTCTAAAAAACTACTTATTCTTTTTTCATTAGATTTAACTACTTCTTTCATTATACTCGCCTCCGCGCTTATTATTAATTATACTAGATATTTACTTTTAATTCAAATAAAATGTCTCTTAATTCAGTAGCTCTTTCAAATTCTAGATTTTTAGCAGCTTCTTTCATTTCAGATTCTATTTTATTTATTAAATCTATTGTATCTTGTTTACTTAATTTTTGTTCTACTTTTTCTTCTATTTCTTCATTATTAGAAATTAATTCTCTAATATCTTTTACAATAGAAGTTGGTGTAATATTATGTTGTTTATTATATTCATCTTGGATTTTTCTTCTTCTTTCAGTTTCTTTAAGTGCTAAAGTCATTGAATCACTAATAGAATCAGCATACATAATTACATGACCATGTTCATTTCTAGCTGCTCTACCTATTGTTTGAATTAAACTTCTCTCACTTCTTAAGAAACCTTGTTTATCAGCATCCATTATTGCAATTAAAGAAACTTCTGGTATATCTAAACCTTCTCTTAATAAGTTTATTCCAACTAAAACATCATATTTACCTAATCTTAAATCTCTTATTATCTTCATTCTTTCTAATGTTTTTACTTCACTATGTAGATAAGCAACTTTTATATCTAAATTTTTTAGGTAAGTTGTTAATTCTTCAGCCATTCTAATAGTTAAAGTTGTTATTAAAACTCTTTCATTATTTTTTGTTGTATTATGAATTTGTTCTATTAAGTCATCTATTTGATTTTTAGTTGGTCTTACTTCGATAGTTGGATCTAGTAATCCTGTTGGTCTTATTATTTGTTCAGCTACTACATTAGCTTGTTCTAATTCAAAGTCACCTGGAGTTGCTGATACACATATAACATTATTTATTTTTTCTTCAAACTCATCAAATTTTAAAGGTCTATTATCTTTAGCGCTTGGTAGTCTAAAACCATAATCTACTAATACTTGTTTTCTAGCTTGATCACCATTATACATTCCTCTTACTTGTGGAAGTGTGACATGTGATTCATCTATTATCATTAAAAAATCTTTAGGAAAAAAATCTATTAATGTAGTTGGAGTTTCTCCAGCTTGTTTTAATGAAAGATGTCTTGAATAGTTTTCTACACCTCTACAACTACCTGTTTCCGCTAACATTTCTAAGTCATAGTTAGTTCTTTCATTTAATCTTTGATATTCTAATAATTTATTATTTTCTTTAAAATATTTTAATCTTTCATTTAGTTCTTCTCTAATATTTATAACAGCTTTTTTTATTTTTTCTTCACTTGTTACAAAATGACTAGCAGCAAATATACTTATTGACTTTTTATTTGTAGTTAGTGTTCCTGTAACAACATCATATTCATATATTTTTTCTATTTCATCACCAAAGAATTCTATTCTTATTGCTTTACCATGAGTATTGATTGGCATTAATTCGATAATATCACCTTTTACTCTAAATGTACCTCTTTTTAATTCTATATCATTTCTTTCGTAAAACATGTCGATTAATTTCTTTAACACTTCATCTCTATCAATTATGTCACCTACATTTAAAGTTAACATTTTATTTTCATATTCTTCTTTATCTCCTATACCATAAATACATGATACACTGGCAACTACTATTACATCTTTTCTAGTTAATAGTGCTGATGTAGCAGCATGTCTTAATTCATCTATTTCATCATTTATAGAAGCATCTTTTTCAATATATGTATCTGATGAAGCTACATATGCTTCTGGTTGATAATAATCATAATAAGATACAAAATATTCAACAGCATTATCTGGGAATAGTTCTTTTAATTCAGCATATAATTGTCCAGCCAAAGTTTTATTATGAGCTAAAACTAGAGTTGGTTTATTTATTTCTTTTATAACATTTGCCATTGTAAATGTTTTTCCTGATCCAGTAACTCCTAATAATACTTGGTATTTTTCATCGTTTTTAACACCATTTACTAATTTTTCTATCGCATCAGGTTGATCACCATTTGGTTTATAATTTGATACTAATTTAAACATATTTATGCCTCCTTAATAGTATCTATATTTTATCATTTATTAGATAACAAAACAAGGCAACTTATTAAAGTTACCTTGTAATATCTAGATCTTGAAATTAACTTTTTTAAATATTAGTTTTTTACCTTGATTTGTCAATTAATTACATTTGTTATTAAAACATTAGAAATTATTAAATTATCAATAATAATGTTCCTACAACTATTAATATTAATCCTAGTATTGATTTTTTATTAATTTTCTCTTTTAAAAATATACATGAAAATATAATAGCAACTACAATACTTAATTTTTCTATAGGAAATACGATACTTGCTTCTCCACCTTGTAATGCTTTAAAATAGCATAACCATGATAAACCAGTTGTTATTCCGGATAATAATATAAATAACCAACTTTTTTTATTTATTACTTTTATTTCTTTATGTTTACCTTTTATAAAAACAATAGACCAAATAATTATAAATACAATTATGGTTCTAATTAATGTACCAAAATTAGATTCTATATCTTTAATACCAATCTTACCTAGAATAGTTGCTAAAGAGGTAAATATTGCTGTTAAGATAGCATATATTAACCATTTATTATCACATTTTTTTGCTTTTATATTTGTCATTAAAAATGTTCCTATTAATATTAATATCATTGATATTATTTTAATAATAGTTATTTTTTCATTTAAAAATACTGATGATAAAAGAAGGGTTAAAACAATACTTGTTTTATCTATTGGTGTTACTTTATTAACATCACATAGTTGTAAGGCTTTAAAATAAGATAGCCATAATAAAGCAGTAGTTATTCCTGATAATATTAAAAATATTATTATTTTAAAATCTAATTTATTTATTTCATTAAATGATCCAATAAATAAAACTACTAATAAATTAAAAATTAAAATAATAGCTGTTCTTAAGGACGTTGCTAAAGTACTATCTACATTATTTACTCCAATTTTTGAAAATATAGTTGTTATTCCTGCAAAAAAAGCTGCTAATAAAGCAAATATTATCCACATATTATCACCATAATAATATTATGAGTTATATTATCTAAAAAAAACTACTATTTATATTGATGAATTAGAAGATTATATCCTTGAAAATAATTATAATATAATTTTAAGTATAGAAAATTTAAATGTACTTGATGGAAAAAAAAGATTATCTAAAGAATCTATTACTCCTATTTTATGTAATAATGAAAAACTAATGTTTACATACGATATGGGACATGAAATTATTGATTATGGACACATTATTGATTTAACTGAAGTAGAAATTAGTAGAATAAATAATGTTCATTTACACACTTTTATATATGGTAAAGATCATCAATTAGTCTATCCTAATTCTAATAATAAACAAACTATTATTAAATGTATTTTATATCTTAAAAATATAAATTATAATGGTCCTATTGTATATGAATATGATTTAGATGCTGCATATGGAAATGATACTTATGAAAAACTTGAAACTTTTATTAAATCAATGGAATATATTAGTGAATACTATAAATAAAAGCAATAATAAATTGCTTTTTTTAATAAAAAAAGTTATATTTCTATAACTTATCTATTTTAAATGTTACTTGGTAGAAGTCTTCAAAATCAATTTCTTCTGTATCAATAGTAAATCCAAATCTTTCAATAGTAGCTGCACATTCTCTTATTGTATTAATTACAGTCTTTAAATCTGCAGTTGCTAATTTTTGACGATCTGGTAATTTTACTTCTATTTCGCCCATTTCATCAAATGTTACTGGTTCTGGTGCTTTATAAGTCGAAACTGGTTCTGTTTTTAGTTCTTCTTTTGTAAATGTTTCTTCATCTGTTAATGAGAAAGGTGTAAATGTTTGTGTAAAATCTAATGGTTTAGATTCTTCTTTTGGTACCTCTTGACTCATTGAGAATACTTTATTTGGATCAACAGTTTCTTCTTTTTCTTCAATTGGAGTAATTGGTGAAGGAGTAAAAGTAAATGTTTCTTCTACTTTTGGTTCTTCAAAATCCATATTTACTTCTTTACTTTCAAGATCTTTTACAAAATCTGGATTTTTATCTTCTTCTCTAGCAAACATTGTAAAAAATTTACCACCTGGTACACCTGATGGGGCTGTTTCTTCTTGTACTGGCACTTCTTGCATAGGAGATACTGGTTGGACAATTTCTGGATTCTTTGAAGTATCCATCAATGCATCAATATCAGCTATTGGTTCTGGTGCTTTATATACATCTTCAGCTTCTTTTTCTATTTTTTCTACATCCATAAAACCTGGGTTTATTTCTTTAAATGGTTCAGGTTCTAAAGAAGATCTTACCTCTTTAAATGGGATTGCTTCTTCTACTGAAGTACTGTCAAAACTAGGAACATCAAATGTTAAATTTTCTAATGAAGGTGTTTCAGTTTTGATATCTTCAAACATTGTTTCTTCTTCCATAGGTTCTTCAACTGTTTTTTCAATTATTGGCTCAGTTGGTATACCCATTTCTTTTAATATATCATTATTCATATTTTCAACTCTTTCTATTTCTTTTTCACTATCATCTGATGAATTTAACATTTTTTCTATTTCTTCATCAGCCGCCCTAACAGTTAGTCTTTCACTTATTATTTTGTTAAGCATTATTATTTGTTTATCACTACTTAATCTCAATAATGATCTGGCATGTCTTTCTGAAATTTTATTTTCCATTAAAGCTTCTTGTACTTCTTCACTTAAATTTAGAAGTCTTAGTTTATTAGCTATTGTAGATTGAGTTTTTCCTAATTTTTCTCCTAATGTTATTTGTGTTAAATATCCCATATCTAATATTTTCTTATAAGATATAGCTTCTTCTATAGGGGTTAAGTTTTGTCTTTGAATATTTTCTATAAGTGCTATTTCAGCACTTTCTTTATCATCTAAATCAGTTATAATTGCAGGTATTGTAGTTTTTCCAGCTAATACACTAGCTTTATATCTTCTTTCTCCGGCAATTATCTCATATTTATCGCTTACTTTTCTTACAACAATTGGTTGTATTACACCATGTTCTTTAATAGATTCAGCTAATTCATTGATTGCTTTTTCATCAAATTGAATTCTTGGTTGAAATCTATTTGGTAAGACATCATCAATATTGATAATTTTTATTTCTCGATTATCCATACTATCACCCTATTTTTATTCTTATATTTATAATACTATACTTTGGGAAATATTACAAGAATTTTTTGGGAAATATTTTTATTTTATAAAAAAAAGATTGTTTTTACAATCTATTTTTCTTTATTTCGCTATATTTTCTAGGATATTTCTTATTATCTTTTTCTTTTTGAAATAATATAATTGTTCTATTACTTTCTTCTATTGGTAATTTAAATTCTATTTTTTTTATTAATTTAGTATTTAATTGATTTAAAGCATTATCTATTTCATTTATTTCTTCATTCATATTTGCTTTTAATGGAATAAAATATCCATCTATTTTAGTCATTGGAATAGCGTATTCTAATAAAATAGAGGTATGTGCGACTGCTCTAGCAGTAGTTATATCAAATTTATTTCTATTATCTATTGCATATTCTTCTGCTCTAGCATGAATTACTTCAATATCAGTAAGTTTTAATTCTTCAATTACTTTTTTAAGAAATTCTATTCTTTTATTTAAAGAATCTAATAAAGTTATTTTTAAATTAGGAAATACTATTTTAAGAACTAATCCAGGAAATCCTGCACCTGTTCCTATATCACATAATAAATTTATTTTATTTAAATCTATTATTTTAACAATAGTTAAACTATCATAAAAATGTTTTAAGTATACTTCTGTCTTTTCAGTAATACCTGTTAAATTCATTACTTTATTATACTCTATTAATAGTTCATAGTACCTATTTAATTGGTTAATCTGAGTTTGTGTTAAAGATACATTTAATTGTTTTAACTCTTCTATAAATCTATTTTGATCCATTTTTGTACTCCTTTTTTAAATATACCATTAAGATAGATATATCAGCAGGATTTACTCCACTTATTCTTAATGCTTGACCAATTGAAGTAGGCATTACTTCTTGTAATTTTTGTCTGGCTTCAGAAGCAATATTTTTAATATTATCATAATTAATATCAGCAGGTATTAATTTATTATCTAATTTAATCATTTTGTCTGCTTCTTTTATTGCTTTAGCAATATATCCTTCATATTTAATATTAATTTCTACTTCTTCTTCTATTTCTTTAGAGTAATTTAAATTTAATAAACCTTGTTCTTTTAAATTATTTATAGTTATTTCTGGTCTTTTTAATAAATTAAATACACTGATACCATCTTTTAAAGGTGTTGTATTTAAATTATTTAATTTATCTACTGTCTCTTTATTAGGTGTTATCTTTATTTGTTTTAATTCTTCAGTCATATTTTCAATATCTTTTATTTTTTCTAAATATCTATTATGTTGTTCTTCATTAATAAGACCAACTTGATATCCATGTTCTCTTAATCTTAAATCAGCATTATCATGTCT
>CAZYWD010000015.1:0-9181 GCA_964651795.1 uncultured Muribaculaceae bacterium | reverse complement strand
GATCTTTAGCAATATTTAGTTGTTCTATCATTTTCATGTCAGGATTTTCTATAGTAAAGTACATAATAAGCATAACAAAACTCAATATAATGGAAATCAAATTAATTTCTGGAATTATCAATCTTAAAAGAGCTGTTATACTTAATAAAATTATTAAAATTACTAATGGTATATATTTTATATTATTCTCTTTATTTTTTAATGTTCTTGTTATAACTGAAAAAATCATTAGCATTATATATAATACTGCCGCAATTAATCCAAAAATTGTTAAGGGCCCTGATGAATTCAAAATTCCATCTGAATTTATAATATTAACATCTAGAATAAAAGCAAATGAATACATGATAATATTGAGACTAATAATTAATCTTTTTACCATATTTGTTCTATTATTTTGAGATATATTATATATATAATAGAACATTAGACTACACCAAGATATTAATATTATAACATCAATTCTATTAATAAGTTTCAAAATTATAATTGAATCAGTTGTTAAAGCAACTAATACAATACTGGTAGTGCAAAATGCTTCTAATATGTTTAATGCTATCATATATTTAAAAATTTTTGTTTCAATATTACTTACTTTACATTTAAAACAAAAAATAACACCAACTAACAATCCAATTGCCAATGCACATCCAGTTAAATAACCATTGCCCATAGTTTCACCCTCTATTTTTTATAATTATAACATAATTTACTACAAAAAAAAAGAAATAATAAAATTATTTCATTTTTCCTATTATACTATCAGACAAATGCTTATTATATAAGAAAGCATTATTTTTATTTGGTTTCAATTTTTTTACAAAGGAATATGCATCTTTATTTGTTGTAACATCCTTTGATTTATAAATTAATCTATCAATATATTCTAAATTAAAATATGGCCATTCAATAAATCTATTTGTTATATATTTGTCCCAATATTCATCATCTATTTCACTACGCTTTGTTTTTTCAGTTTCCCAAATTTCCCATTTGAGTGTTGCTAAAGCATCACGTAAATCTGTTATTGCTTTCTTTTTTTCATTATTACCTTCACCATAATTACACATATCAAAATTTTCCCCAATATTAATTTTAAATTTTTTCCCATATTGATCAGCTGCAACTGGTATTATAATTGCATTACTTCTTTTAGCTATATCAACTATTCCCCAATAGCATGGTAAAAGTGGCAAATTTGGAGTCATATTCCATGTTCCCTCAATAAAGTACATCAAATTACCTTTTTGTTTCAAATGCTCAATCATATCGTTACTAACTTTTTGTCTCTCCGATTTTACAAATTCATTAAAGTAAAATATACCATTTAGCCCAATAAAAGGTTCATCGATAATTCCTTGAATATGTTCATAATCACCAGATAATAAGTAATAATGGTCTTTAATTGCTTCACTAACTACTTCTATATCAAATTTGCCAACATGTGTTACAGCGTATATTATTGGTCTATCAGTTTTTAATCTTTTATCTGATATAATTTCATGAGTAAAACCACCTAATTTATTTTTTAAAGTATAAACAAGTAAAATATATTTATGTATTTTTTTTCTTTGTTCTAATGTAAGTTTACTATAAATTTTATCTTTATTTTTATTTCTTAGTTCATAATATAAATTTAAAAATTCCTGTTCACTGATTATTCCATTAAAATATTCAAGTTGTTTGTCTCCTAAAATATTCATCCAAAACACCCCTTTTTCTTTAAATATTAAGGCATATTTTAACACTATTACCTATATTTGTCAAATTTATAATTATGGTTATATAACAATATAAAAAAATACTAATTATTTAGTATTTTCACCCAATTTAACTACTTCTTGATAAACTTTATCAACTTCTTCTTTATTGCCTTCAATTGCAACTACATATGATATTTCTGGTTCAATATAATCATCTAACTCAAATTTTACACCATTTTTTTTAAATACTGTTCTTTTTCTTATTAAAGTATTATCTTTTTTATAATCTAAAAAATCTAAAATTGATTCAGCATTACTAATTGAATCAAATTCTATTGCAGAAGATTCTTTTCTTTCAATTAAAACAGCATCACTTAATTTATCTTCCTTAAAATCTAAACACTTAGTAATATTACCATTATTTTCTTTAATTGTAATTCTTGCCATTGTTTTATTTGGATTTCTATAAATTGTCCTTGATTGTTTTGTTTCTTCAATAAATTCATAATTATTATCTTTACAATAATTTATGTATTTATTTATATCATTAACTTTAAAACTATATTCATATTCCATATTATTCCTCCTTAAAATTTATCACCTACTTAAATTATATCACATATTGATTTATTTTTTTAATATGTTATAATGTATATAGATGAAAGAAATTTCATAAAATAAAAAGGAACACTTAATATCTCGTGTTGAGTGTCTACCTATATGAGATGGGCACTTAGTCTAAAAGACTAGGTGTCATTTTTTTATACAAAAAGACTAATAATTTACAAACAAAAAAGAACTATCCCCAAGGAATATCTTTAGGATTAGTTCTTTTTTTATTAATTTCTAAATAATTTTTTTACTTTCTTTTTCTTTAGTTGCGATACATTCACCATTTACTTTATATAACGCTACCGATTTTAAATCATTTAATAATAAATATCTACTAAGTAAATTATCTATTGATGTAAATTTTGGAATATCATTTTCATCCAATATAGGATCACATTCTGCAAAACCAATCATAAATCCTTCTATTGTTTTACAATATTCACCTACTGAATATTTATTATCATAGAAATAAACTATTCTATAACCTTCATTATATTCTTCTCCATTTTTATTACATTTTAAATCTTCTAATGAAATTTCCATCCAAATCAACTCCTGTATAATATTATAACACTTTTTATTTCAATTTTGCATTTATTCTATTTTTAAAATTTTTATTTAAAGATAAAATTAAATGTTCCATAGAACTAGAATATTCATCAATGGTGATAGGAAATCCATATTTTAATCTTTCATTCAATTCATATTCATCACAAACTTGAATTAATGAATCATCTAAATTGTTGGAAAACCAAGAAAACGATTCTAACAAGTGCTTTTTTCTACCAGAAATAAAGTATGTTATCAATGGAGAATTTATTGTTAATCCATTATAATAATGATATCCTTTTAATAATCTTTGAGACTTTTCAGTTTCTAAAACTTTCGGTAATATATCTAAGCGTTTAGTTATGTAATTTAATAGAAATAATAATTCTTCAAAAGACTTTATTTCGGCAAATCTTTCAGTAGGGCAAAATTCATATAAATCCTCTTTTTCATTTACTAGATTTGATATTCTAATAATAAATGTCTCAAGAGTATTATCATTATAAGAAATTTTGATCTGATTAGCATGTTCTACTTCATGGAGCAAAACTTGCAAAATTGATAAATTTTTATATAATTGGTGTTCAAAATTATTAAGAATTAATACATTCTTTTCAATATTTTGCAACATTTTTTTAATTGTTAATGAAAAAATAGTAATTTTTTTGTCATAGGTAGAATAAGAAGCAAGATTATTACTTTTTATTAGTTGAACATCTATATTTAAAATATATTCATTCAAATTTTTATCAATTACTAATAACTCTAAAATTTTTTCAATATCATTTAAATTTAAAATTTTATTGTTTATAGATTTATCATAAATAATTCTTAATACATTTTCCATATGATTTTAACTTTATCTTCTTTTTGATAATATATTATTTTTTTCTAATTTACTATTTTGTACTGATTGTTTATAATTATAAACTGCGTTCAAATATTGAATTTCTTCTGATGATAAGTTTAATTTTTCAGCATATTTTAGCCAAGGATTTTTCCAGTTTCTTCCCCCGCTTCTTTCATCATTTTTATCACGATCATATCCATTATTTACATTTTTATGACCATGTCCCTTTGTCCAATCATCATTTGTTCTTTCATAAATATTTCCACCAATTGTATCTACATATGTGTCATATCCTTCATCATTTGCACATTTTGCTGATTCAAGGTAATTTGCATATGCTTGATAATCATAATTGAAATCTGATAAATCTTTTCTTGCCATATAATCACTCTCCTTTTAATTATTGCAACAAAATCTATATACCAAAAGACAAAATATAAATAATTTTTTACAAACAAAAAAGAACTATCCCCAAGGAATATCTTTAGGATTAGTTCTTTTTTTATTGGTAATAGATTCAACTATTTTACCACTATTCATCTTAATTATTTTATCACCTATTAAAGCAATACCAGGATTATGAGTAACAATAATTAAAGTAGTACCAAATTTATTATTTGCTTCAATTAAAGACTCTAATACTTTTTTACCAGTTTTTTCATCTAGTGCTCCCGTAGGTTCATCACAAAACATTACATCAGGTTGTTTTGCTAATGCTCTAGCAATACTAACTCTTTGTTGTTCACCACCTGATAATTCGTGCATATATTTATTTCTATGTTTAGTAAGACCTACTATTTGTAATATATCATCTATATTAGTATTAACTTTACCTAATCTAGATCCTACTAACACATTTTCTCTAACATTTAAATGTTCTAATAAATTATAAGTTTGAAATATGAAACCTAGTTTTTTCTTTCTAAATCTAGTCATTTTAAAATCACTATACTTAGAAATATCTTTACCATCATATTTAATATAACTATTTTTTCTTTTATCAATTTTATCTAATCCTGATATAGCATTCAATAAAGTTGTTTTACCAGATCCAGATGCTCCTAATATAACTAAAACTTCACCTTTATCAACATTTAAATCAATATCATTTAAAGCCTTAGTTTCAATTTTACCCATCTTATATGTTTTATAAACATTTTTAAGTTCTATTAATTTTTCCATATTTCACCTACTCTCTTTTTAGCGCTACTGCTAAAGGTATTTTATTTAATACTCTTCTAGATAACGCTACAGCAATATAATATGCTACTAATAAACCAATTAAACCTATAATAGCTAAACTTGGTTCTAAAGTAATTGGAATAGTTATTTCCATATCACCTGCTAAAACTGATACAATACGCTCTAACAATTTAATCATAGCAGGAATACTTAATAAATAAGCAATAATAATTATAGGAGTATAAATATTAAGTACAATTGAACTTATTTTTTTATTCTTATAACCCATAACTTTCATTAATGAAATTATTTTCTTATTTTCTTCAACAACTATATTAGCAATTACAGCAATAATAACAAATGCCATAACAGAAGCAAATAGAATTACTATATAAATACTTGCATTATACATTTCCATTGTTTTATTTAGATTATCTTTCATATCTTTAAAGTTAAGAACAGTTGCTATTTTACTAACTTCTGATTGATCCATTGTATCTAAATTAGAATATTTAGTATCTTTAGATAACATAGTTGTATAACAATTTTTATCATATCCTATTGTTTTACAAATATTTTCTCTCAAAGCATATCCAGATATATTCATAAATTCTTCAGCAATACCTGTTACTTTATATTTAATTGTAGTTTTAAATTCTTCATCTAAACCTAGTTCTAAAGTATCACCTACTTTAATACCATATAATTTACTCATATTTTTATTTATAATTAATCCATCATTAGTTAAAGATTTAAGTAAATCATTACCTAATTCATCTTTCGGTTGATTATATTTACTAGACTTATCAATACCTGTAATAGAAATTACTACAGTTTCTTTTTTACCATCTTTATTCTTTTTATCTTTATTATAAATTTCTTTATCATCTATATCAGTTACTCTCTTAATTGGTAAATTAGCTGTAACAATATGATCAGCTTCTTTATCAAATTCTTCTGTTTCAACTGAGTTAGTATAAATCATATAATCATAACTCATACTTTCAAATGATTTATCAATTAGATTTTGCATTAAATTCATACCTATTAATGTAAGTACAATTAACATACCTGTAAAGAATGATGTAATTGCGACTACTAATAATTTAGGAATTGAACGGAATGCTAATGAATATTTAAATCTATATTTAAAAGGTAATATACTAGTTATTTTATTAGCTAATCTTGAAAAGAAATTTATTTTTAAATTAGAACCTTCTCTAAGTAAATATAAAGGTTTTTTTCTTAACATAAATATAGCAATTAAATAACTTAGTAAAGATAATAACACTATTGGAATAGCTAAGGAATTAAATAAATATTTAGTACTTATTTCAAAACCAGATAATGGAATTATGAAATAACTTACAAAATATGTAGATAATGGTTGATTTACTAAAACACCAATAGTATAACCTAATAATCCACCTATTAATGATCCAATTATTGGATAAACTAAATAACTAACTGCTATACTAAATGGACTGTAACCTAAGGATTTTAAAACTCCAATTTGTAGTTTTTCATCTTCAATTCTTTTCTTAGTAATAATTGCTATAACAAATACTGCTATACCTAATAATACATATAAGAAATATTCTGCAAATAATCTATCAGTTGCAAATTCCATTTGAAGAGATGCAATTCTAGTTAATCTAGTACCAGCAAATATACTTATCATAGCATTAGAGCCACCATAGAATATTTTTGTTACATCATCTTTTTTTACACTGTTTTCATCTTTTTCTTTCATCAATTCTTCAATATCAAATTTTCTTGTCATATCTCCATGATAATAAATTGAAAAAGATTTTTCTTCAATACCACTTATATCTTTAAAATTTTCTTTATTAATATAAACTACATTATTAGTTTCCTCATCAAACATAATTGCTGAATAAGAAACTAATGGATAAATATAATCTGGAGCATATGTAAATCCTACTACTTTATAATCTGCATCACCTATTTTATAAGTATCATTTAATTTTATATTATGTATTTTAGCATACTTTGGTAACATAGTTATTTCTTTATCGTTAACTGGAAGTCTACCTTCTATTAAATATGCTTTATTAATGTTTTTATTTTCATCATATGGTAATACTTTTAAATAAGTATCATCTTCTTTTAAAGCTTTACTTCTTTCTAATTCATATTCAAAATCATATTTTGGAATTAATTTTTCTATTTGTCTTGATTTAACATATAAATCTGCTTCATATTTAACAAATACTGCATCCACCATATAATTAAATGAACCATTATCAAATGGATTTTCACCTAAATCAACTAATGGATTTAAATAAGCATCTAACATATTAATAACTTGTTGTTCATCACTCGTCAGATTAGATAACTCATTATCTAATAAATAATTTAAATCATCATATGTTACTTCTTTTGAGTAATCTATATAATAGTCAACACTTATATGTTCTACATGTTGTTCTTCTAAATAACTATAATATTTTGTTTCCATTCTATCTAATGCAGATGACATTGAAACATAAATACCTGTAGATAACATTACTAATAAAGCAATACCTAACATTTGAATTTTTTTCTTTTTTAATCCTTTTAAAGAATTTAAAAATAATAATCTCACCTAAGCCCACCTCAAATCTTTAGCATCAATAACTTCTTTATTATGAATAATTTCTTTTATTTTTCCACTATTCATTTTAATTACTGTATTTGCCATTAAAGCAATACTAGGATTATGTGTTACTATAATCATAGTTGTATTATATTTCTTATTTATTTGTTGTAATAATTGTAGTACTTTTTTACCAGTTTTTTCATCCAAAGCACCAGTTGGTTCATCGCAAAATAATACTTTAGGATTTTTTACTAGACTTCTTGCAATAGCAACTCTTTGCATTTGACCACCACTCATTTGATATGGATATTTATTTTTTTGATCTTTTAATTCTACTGATGAAATAACATCATCCATATTTAATGGATTGGTAGATAATTCTTTACCTAATTCTATATTTTCTTTTACTGTTAAACTAGAAATTAAATTATAACTTTGAAATATAAATCCTAGATAATCCCTACGATAATTAGTTAATTCTAAATCACTTAATTTATCTATTCTAGTTTCATTAAAATATATTTTACCTTTAGTTGGTTTATCAATACCAGATAATAAATTTAACATAGTTGATTTTCCTGAACCAGATGGTCCCAAAATAACTACTATTTCACCTTCATTTATAGATAAATCAATATCATTTAAAGCATGATTATCTATATCATTAAGTTTATATGTTTTATAAACATTTTCTAATCTATATAATTCCATAAATACCTCCTTGTATTAGTCGATTAATACAATAGTACAATAATTGTATTAATTTGTCAATATATATAATTAAAATGAAGAAATATAAAAATGAACTATTGGAATTATGAGAACTGTTTTAGAGAGGTAATATTTCTTCATTTCGGGATAATTATAACAATATAATTTTTATATGTAAAATGACAATTTTTTAATATTTGTATACTATTTTTTCACAAATATTATTAATTTGTTAAACAAAAATAGAAAATTGGTATATTTTTTATATACCAATATTTAAAATTACTACTTTTTTAAATTTATTCTAAATCAAATTTTTCTATATATTCAGAGTATGTCATTTCTTTATCTCTAATAGTTCCATCTTTTTTTATTTCAATTAATCTAGTACTAACACTTTCTATTAATTCTTGATCAAATGTTGAATATATAATTACTGATTTATATTTTTTTAATCCTTCATTTAATGATGTAATTGATTCTATATCCAAATGAGCTGTAGGTTCATCAAATAGTAATACATTATTTTTTTCTAACATGATTTTAGAAAACATTGCTCTTACCTTTTCTCCACCTGATAAAACTGATACTTTTTTAAGTACTTCTTCACCACTAAATAACATTCTACCTAAAAATCCTCTAACAAAACTTTCATCTTTATTTTCACTATAGTTTCTTAACCATTCTAAAAGACTAATATTTTCATTAAAATAAGTACTATGGTTTTTTTCAAAATATCCTAATCTAACAGTACTACCATATTTTATTTCACCAGAATCTGGTTTTATTTTTCCTGATATAATATTAAGTAATGCTGTTTTGGCTATTTCATTATTACCTATTAAAGCTATTTTATCTTCAGGTTTAATATGAATATTAATATTCTTTAATATTTCTTTTCCATCTATACTATAATTTATATTTTCTAAAGATATTACTTCTTTACCTAGGTATTTTTCTATATCAAAATTT
>CAZYWD010000014.1:5050-9252 GCA_964651795.1 uncultured Muribaculaceae bacterium | reverse complement strand
TTTATGCTGACAATTCGTATTTTGCCGACTCTAGTTACCCTTGGTTCAATCGAGGAGGCAATTTCAACAATGGTGTGCTTGCAGGTCAGTTCAACTTCAATAGAAACACAGGTGATGTCCACAGTTACTCTGGCTCTCGCCTAGTATTAACACCTTAATAATTATAAATAATATGTAAATACAGATATTAATCTGTATTTTTATATTAAAATGTAAATCAAAAAAATAAATAGTTGACATATTTAAAAATATCGTGTATAAAATAAAGTATTAGAAAAAGGAAGTGGACTATGAAACTAGTAATAGTGGAATCACCAAGTAAATCTCATACAATAGAAAAATACTTAGGTAGTGATTACAAAG
This sequence comes from uncultured Muribaculaceae bacterium, assembly GCA_964651795.1. GTDB lineage: Bacteria > Bacillota_I > Bacilli_A > RF39 > UBA660 > CAJOJO01. The sequence continues at coordinate 8,889 of CAZYWD010000014.1, read as the reverse complement.
TAGTATCATCAAAAGGACATATTCGTGATTTAGCAACCTCAGGAAAATTTGGATTAGGTGTTGATATAGAAGATCATTTTAAACCAAAATATGTTCCAATGAAATTAAAGAAAAAAGTAATAGATGAATTAAAAAAAGAAGTTAAAAAAGCAGACTTTGTCTATTTAGCAACCGACCCCGACCGTGAAGGAGAAGCAATCTCATGGCATCTTTATGATACATTAGAACTAAAAGATGAGGATTATGATAGAATAGTATTTAATGAAATAACTAAAAATGTTATATTAGATTCCTTTAAATCAGCTAGAAAAATAGATCAAGATTTAGTTAATTCACAAGAAACAAGAAGAATATTAGATAGAATTATTGGATTTAGATTAAGTAAATTAGTTCAAAATAAAACAGATGGTAGTAGTGCTGGTAGAGTTCAATCAGTTGCACTAAAACTAATAGTAGATAGAGAAAGAGAAAGAGAAGCTTTCAAAGAAGAAGAATATTGGACAATAGATGCTATATTTAATGAATTTGAAGCTAATTTATTTCAATACAAAACTAAAAAAATAGAAATAAAATCACAAGTAGAAGCTGATAAAATATTAGAAAAACTTTCTAATTCATTTAAAATAGAATCTACTGATAAAAAAGAAAGAAACAAAAATTCAAAACCTCCATTTATAACAAGTTCACTTCAAATAGCAGCTTCTAATATATTAGGAATGAATGCTAAAAAAACAATGAGTATAGCTCAAAAATTATATGAAGGTATTGAATTAGGTGATGAAACAGTAGGACTTATTTCATATATGCGTACTGATTCAATTAGATTATCAAATGAATTTATAACTGATTCAATGAGTTATATAGAAAAAAATTATGGTAAGGAATATAAAGGTAGTGTTAAAGTAAGCAAAAAAACAGAAAATGTACAAGATGCTCATGAAGCTATTAGACCTACTAGTATTAAAAGAGATCCATTATCAGTTAAAACATATTTATCTGATGATGAATATAAATTATATAGATTAATATATTATCGTGCTTTAGCAAGTCTTATGGCACCTGCTAAAACAAATGCTACAACAGTAATTTTAGATAATAATGATTATAAATTTAAAGCAACAGGATCTATTATTACTTTTGATGGATATTTAAAAGTTTATAAAGATTATGAAGATACTAAAGATAAAATATTACCTCCATTTGAGGAATATAAATCAAATATATTAGTATCTAATGAAATAGTTAAAGATCAACACTTTACAGAGCCACCAGCTAGATATACAGAAGCAAAATTAGTATCAGCTATGGAAGACTTAGGAATAGGTAGACCAAGTACATATGCTACTATTATGAGTAATATTAAAGATAGAGGATATGTAAGTATTGTTGATAAAAAATTTGTACCTACTGAAATAGGTATAGAAGTAACTGATAAATTACAAATATCATTTTCTAATATTATAAATGTTGAATATACAGCTAATATGGAAGATGAATTAGATAAAATAGCTGATGGTAAATTAGTTTGGTATGAAACATTAGATAAATTTTATAAAGATTTTGAACCTGCTTTAAAAGAAGCATTTGAAAAAATAGAAAAAAAAGAACCTGAAAAAACTGGAGAAGATTGTCCAGAATGTGGACATCCATTAGTAATTAGAAAAGGTAAATATGGAGCATTCACAGCTTGTTCTAATTTTCCAGAATGTAAATATATTAAAGCAGAACAAAAAGAAATAGTTGAAATATGTGACTGTCCTAACTGTGATGGTAAGATAGTAGAAAAGAAAACTAGAAAAGGTAAAGCATTCTATGGATGTAATAGTTATCCTAAATGTAAAACAGCATATTGGGATATGCCTACAGGTGAAAAGTGTCCAGAATGTGGTAAAATGTTATTAAAGAAAAAAGACTTAATTAAATGTAGTGAATGTGACTTTGAAAAATAAGTCTTTTTTTATTGTAAATAGTGATATTTATGATTAAATATGGTATAATATTATTAAGCAAAAGGAGTTGTTAAACATGAATAAAAATATTAAAAATATAGTTAATAAAGTTAATAATTCTATGGCACAAGAAGGTATGCCATTAACACAAGAAATTAAAACAAAAATCTATAATTGTTTATCTGGAAAAACAACTACTGAAAAAGAGAGAAAAAAAACAATAGAAAAATATAGGAAAATTTATGATTAATTCTAAATATACATATTTTTATGAGAATACAGGCGATTATTGTTATAAAAATTCTGATACTTTAATTAATAAATTAGATATTACAAATGAAAATGATTTATTTAATGCTGAGAGAGAATTAGTTTCACTTAGAACAACTGAAATTATTTTAAATCCTATAAAAGGAAATTTTGATTTTAGCCATTTAAAAAAACTTCATCAGTATTTATTTCAAGATATATATATATGGGCTGGTAAAATTAGAAAATGTAATATTGCTAAACAAGATTTATTTTGTTTGGTTAATCATATTGATAGTTATGCTGATGAAATATTTAACAAATTGAAAATGGAAAATTATTTTATTTCATATAAGTTTGATAAAAAAATAGATAAATTAGTAGAATTATTTGCAGATATAAATGCTTTACATCCATTTAGAGAAGGAAATGGTAGATCTCAAAGAGAATTTATAGAACAATTAGCGCGAATAAATGGAATAGATTTAGTATTATCTAATGTTTCTCAAATTGATATGATAAAAGCAAGTCATGATAGTATAAATGGAAATAACAAACTATTAAAAAAATTATTCTTAAAATATTCAAAAACAATAAGTTATAATGAACAAATTGAATATATAAATGAAATTATTATTGATAAAGAAATAAAAAAACAAATTATTAATAATTTTATTGATTAAATATAATAAGACTTTGAAAAATAAGTCTTTTTTTGATATAATGAATATAGGTGATTTTATGAGTAATGATTATTATTTGGTCGCAAAATATAAAAATGAAAAAGAACCAACAATAATTGCTTTAAATACTAATTGGTATTTAGAAAATAATGTTGATAGTTTTAGTCGTGGTAATGATATAAGTGCGATAGATATTGTTACAACTAAATTTAATAATTTAGAACAAATGAAAAATAGGATGTTTAATGCTAAATATATAAAATCTAAAGATGTTGATATATTCATAACTCATAAACATAAACATAATAATAAAGAATATATAAATGAATATGAATTGATATTTAATATTGGAAAAGAAGATAGAATGAAATTACTTAAAAAAATATCTAAGAAAAGATTAGAAAATGATGACATAAAACAATCAGATACAGATGATCTTATGAATAGATTTTTAAATAAATGTTATAGTAGGAAATCATTCTATATACTTATGACAAATCCATATTCTAAAGTTGATAAATTTTTAATAGACAAAATAATGTCTAATCAAAAACTTAATTATGGTATAAAATATATTTTAAAAGATAAATTAACTAGTTATTTAACAATTAGAAATATAATTTCAATGTGGAATATATATGATGAATTAGTAAAAAAATATGAAAATATAGATGAATTAGAGTTAGGTAAACAAATAACTAAAGATTATTTAGAAACATTAAATGATAGAAATGAACGAAGAACATATTATCCTGAAATAAAACAAAAAACAGATAAAAATTATATAGAAGGGCAAATGCATATGAATGAATTTTTAGAAAAAAAAGAAATTTCTTATGAAGAGGGAATGCAACAATTATTTGACAAAGATAGAGAATTAAGAGAAAGCCCATTTGATGATCCATATATTCAAAAATTATGGGATGAGGGTGGTATTGATAGAGCTATTCAAATACCA
>CAZYWD010000014.1:0-4950 GCA_964651795.1 uncultured Muribaculaceae bacterium | reverse complement strand
TGAAATTGAGTACAAAACTATTAGAAAATTTTTAGAATTTCTATATGAAGAAGAATATAGTAAAAAATCTATTGCTAGACATATAAGTTCACTTAGAAGTTTCTTTAAATATTTATTAAAAGAAGAAAAAATTACCAAAAATCCTATGAATTTAATTACTAATCCTAAATTAGATAAAAAATTACCAAAATTTTTATATTATGATGAATTAGAAAAAATATTAGCGGTACCTGATAAAAATACAGTACTAGGTATGAGGGATTTAACAATTTTAGAAACATTTTATTCAACAGGTATAAGAGTTAGTGAATTAGTAAATATTAAACTAAAAGATATAGATTTTAGTTCTAGAACAATTAAAATATTAGGTAAAGGTAATAAAGAAAGATATGTATTATATGGTAAAGTATTAAGTGATTATCTAGAAGATTATTTAGTAAAAAGAAATACTATATCTAAATGTGATTATTTATTTATAAATAAATATGGAGATAAATTAACTGATAGAGGTATTAGATATATAATTGATAATGTTTTAAAAAAGGGTGCTATTAGTAATCATATAAGTCCCCATACATTAAGACATACTTTTGCGACTCATTTACTAGATAATGGAGCAGATTTAAGAGTAGTTCAAGAACTACTTGGACATGAATCTTTGTCTTCAACACAAGTATATACACATATATCTAATGAACATTTAAGAGAAGTTTATTTAAGAACTCACACTAGAAATGACAAAAACACTTGACAAATTTTAAAAATAGTATAAAATATTCATTCATTAGGGGGTTTTATCTATGATAAAAGAATATTTTGAAAGAAAAAGAGAATTAAAACGAGTTCAAAAAGAAAAAGAACTAGAAATGCAAGGAAAGATTGATAAGATTAGTAAAATCAATATTAATGATGAATTAGAAAAAGAAAGAAGAAAAAGAGAAATTGTAGAGTGTACACTTTTAATGACTAAATTAGATTCAGTTATTAATGAGGATATGAGTATGTCACAATTAAATAAAATTAATGATATGTTAAAAAAATATTTTCATAATTATAAATTAATACCAAGTATTGAATCAAAAGATTGCTATGAAGCATTATTTAAATTAAATATGAAAATTGATTTAATAATAATTGAAAAAATAAATTATAATATGGAAAACAATATATTTGATATAGAAGATATGAATTATATAATAAAATATGGTAATATTAAACAAGTAATAAAATATAGAGATTTTTTATTAGACAATATTGTTACGCTAAACTTTAATATTGATGTAGAAACAATGGTTGGAATACTTGATAAAAAACTTGAATCAAAAACAAAAAATAATAGAAAAATATATTAAAACATTATAAGATGTTTTTTTTTAATAATTATAGTATAATTAAATAGGTGATATAATGAATAAAAAAGTGGTAGTCTTAGGTGGAGGAACAGGGATGTCAACTTTACTTAAAGGACTAAAACAGTTCCCACTAGATATTACTGCTGTAGTATCAGTATCAGATGATGGTAGAAGTACAGGCAGACTTAGAGAAGAATTTAATGTAGTTGCTGTAGGAGATATTAGACAAGTATTAGTTTCATTATCAGAAACAGAACCATTAATAGAAGAATTATTAAATTATAGATTTAAAACTACAAGTGATTTAGATGGACATACAGTTGGTAATTTATTATTAACAGCTTTATCTAATATTTCTGGTAATATGTCAGATGGTATTGAAGCATTAGGTAAAGTATTTAATTTAAAAGGAAAAGTTTTACCTTTAACTGAAGATAATGTTATATTAATGGGTGAAATGATTGATAATAAAATTATTGAAGGTGAACATAATATAACTGAATATAACAAACAAATTAAGAGAGTTTTTTATAAAACAGAAGCTAAAACAAATCCACTTGTTTTAAAAGAAATAAAAGATGCTGATTTAATAATACTAAGTATGGGTAGTTTATATACTAGTATAATTCCTAATTTAATAAATAAAGATATTAAAGAATCATTAAATAATAGTAAAGCCAAAATAATGTATGCATGTAATATGATGACTCAACCTGGTGAAACAGATAATTATAAAGCAAGTGATCATATTATTACACTAAATAAATACTTAGATAAAAGAAAAGTAGATGTTATTATAGGAAACAATGGAATAATTGAAAAAGATATATTGATAAAGTATGAAACATTAGAACAGAAAGATCAAGTAATATTTGATGTAGATAAATTAGAAAAGTTAGGAATAGAAATAATTAATAATGACTATGTAACTATTACTAATGGTATGCTTAGACATAAAGTAGACAAATTATCTTTAGATATATTTGCTTACTTATTGTAAAAAAATTTAAAAAATGTTAAAATAGAATTGTATTCATAAAGGAAGTGATAATTATGGACATGACAAAAGTATATGAAGTAAATGAATTTAATGATGCATTAACTAAGCAAACATTAAAAGATGTTTATGAAATATTAAATGAAAGAGGTTATAATCCAATTAATCAAATTATTGGGTATTTAATGAGTGGTGATCCAGGATATATCACTAGTTATAGGGATGCTAGAAATATGATGTTAGGACTAGAAAGAAGTAAAATAATTGAAGTATTACTTAAGGAACTAATGAAATGAGATATTTAGGTTTAGATTTAGGTACTAGAACATTAGGAATATCATTAAGTGATATAACATTAACAATTGCTTCAACCTATAAAACAATTAGATTTGAAGATTCAAAATATGATTCTTTAATACCAGAATTATCTGAAATAATTAAAGAATTTAAAATATCTAAAATTGTTTTAGGATTTCCTAAAAATATGAATAATACTATAGGAGATAGATGTGAGACAACATTAGAGTTTAAAAAATTATTGGAACAAAATTTGAATATTGAAGTGATATTACAAGATGAGAGATTATCTACTGTAGAGGCAACAAATTATATGATTGCATCAGATATGTCTAGAAAAAAAAGAAAGACAAAAGTAGATTCATTAGCAGCTAATATAATATTACAAACATATTTAGATAAAGAGAAAGGGATGAAATAATGAAAGAAGAAAGAATGACATTTAAAATATTTAATGATGAAGGTAAAGAAGTAGAATGTGAAGTACTATTTACATTTGAATCAAATGAAACTGGAAAAAACTATATGGTTTATACAGATAATACTGAAGATGAAGAAGGAAATACAAAAGTATATGCTTCAATTTATAATCCAGATGAAAAAGAACCAAAATTACAACCAATCGAATCAGATGAAGAATGGAAAGTAATTGAAACAATTTTAAATGAAATACAAGCTGAAGTAGAGAAAAAAGGAGACGAGCAAGAATAAGCTCGTTTTTAATCATGAAAAGAAAGTTAAAAAAAGGACCAAAATTACTATTAAAAATAGTAGGACCTATAATATTATTTTTAATTATTTTTTTAATAATGTATATAAATGGTACAAGTAAAGTTAGTAATGATGATACTATAATTTCTTTTGAAGTGCCAGTTGGTTCAACATATACTACTTTAGCTGATTCTTTAAAAAAGAATAATTTAATTAAATCAGAATTTTTTTATAAATTATATATTAAAACACATAGTTTAAATGATTTACAAGCTGGTACTTATAATTTGAGTCAAAATATGGATTTAAAGACATTAGCAAGTACATTAAGTGATGGAACAATTATATCTGGTGATTATACAAATATAACCTTTAAAGAAGGAATAAATATGCGTAGAGTTATTAATATAATTGTTAAAGAAACAAATATAAAAGAAGAATCTATTAGAGAAACTTTAAAAGATAAAGAATATCTTGATAGTTTAATTAATACTTACTGGTTTATAACAGATGATATTAAAAATGATAAATTATATTATTCATTAGAAGGATATTTATATCCAGATACTTATCAAGTAAAAACAAATGGTGATATAAAAGAAATATTTAAATCTATGTTAGATAATATGGAATTAAAATTAGAACCATATAAAAAACAATTTCAAAATAGTAAATATACTATTCATGAGTTACTAACGCTTGCTTCTATTGTAGAATTAGAAGCAGCTAATTCAGATGATAGAAATGGTGTAGCAGGAGTATTCTATAATAGACTTAATGGTGGATGGTCACTAGGTAGTGATGTAACTACTTATTATGGTGCTGAAATTGATATGAGTGAAAGAGATTTATATCAAACTGAAATAAATGAGTATAATGATTATAATACTAGAAATAGTAAAATGGCGGGTAAACTTCCAGTAGGACCTATTTGTATACCTAGTATTGATTCAATTGAAGCTACTATTAATCCTACTAGTCATAATTATTATTATTTTGTAGCTGATAAAAATAAAAAGACTTATTTTAATACTAGTAATAGTGGACACATTAATACAGTCGCAAAATTAAAGAGAGATGGATTATGGTACGAATATTAGATATAGAAGAATTTGCTAGTAAAAACAATATTCCAATTATGATGAAAGATGGAATAGAGTTTATGTTAGATTATATAAATAAAAACAATATAAAAAATATTCTAGAAATAGGATCTGCTATAGGATATTCTGCTATTAGAATGTGTTTAGTAGATAGTGATATTAAAGTAACTACTATTGAAAGAGATGAAATAAGATATAATGAAGCTTTAAAAAATATTAAAGATTTTAATTTAGAAGATAGAATTAATATTATTTTAGATGATGCTTTTAATGTAGAATTAAATGACTCATATGATTTAATATTTATAGATGCTGCTAAAAGTCAGTATATTAAATTCTTTCTTAAATTTAAAAATAATTTAAATAAAAGAGGAGTAATTATATCTGATAATTTAGATTTTCATGGACTTACTCATAAAAGACAAGAAGAAATTCCTAGTAGAAATGTTAGAGGATTAGTTAGAAAATTAAATGATTATATAGAATTTTT
>CAZYWD010000013.1:0-9436 GCA_964651795.1 uncultured Muribaculaceae bacterium | reverse complement strand
TATATAAGAAAGTAAAAGATTATAGTAAAAATAGAAGTGATTTACAAACTTATTATAATGTTGGAAAAATGTTAGCGAAAGATGGGAAACAGTATGGTGAAGGGATAATTAAGAAATACTCTGATAGATTGATAAATGAAGTTGGGAAAGGATATTCCGAACGAAATTTAAGAAGTATGCGTCGATTTTATATTATTTCTGAAAAATGGCAGACACTGTCTGCCAAATTAACTTGGTCTCATTATAATTTGTTACTGTGGATTAATGATATAAATGAAATATTATATTATATTCAAATAACTGAAAATTATAATTTATCAGTAAGAGAACTTAGAAATAAAATAAAATCAAATGAATATGAAAGATTAGATAATAAAACAAAAGAAAAATTAATAAAGAATGAAGAAAACAAAATAGAAGATTTTATCAAAAATCCTATAGTACTTAAAAGTAATATAGACAGAGAAAAAATAACTGAAAAAGCATTACACCAATTAATAATAGAAAATTTAGATAATTTTTTAAATGAATTAGGCTCAGGTTTTATGTATGTAGGAAATGAATACAAAATAAAAATAGGAAATAGATATAACTACATAGATATATTACTATATAATATAGAATTTAATTGTTATGTTGTAGTAGAATTAAAAGTAACAGAATTAAAAAAAGAACATATTGGTCAAATAAAACTATATATGAATTATATAGATAAAAATATAAAGAAAATAAATCAAGAAAATACAATAGGAATAATCATATGTAAAAAAGATAATCAATTTATAATGGAATATTGTAGTGATGACAGAATATTTAAAACTACATATCAGTTAATATAAAAAAGAAACTTAATCTAAGTTTCTTTTAATATATAAAGATTCTCCTTTATAAAGTTTTAAATAGTAATAGTCTTCTTTAGAACAGGTAAAAATTAATTCTAAATCATTAGCTACTTCTTTATCATCTTTTATTTCTTCTTTTTTAGGAATAAATTCAGTCCATTTATCAGTTTTACTACTAGCAACATATCCTATAATTCCTGTATTAGTTTTAATTTTATACCAGATATAATCACTATCTATAGTTTCTAATATATCATATATTTCATTGATATAAACATTACCTAAATCACTACTATCAATACTTGCTTTTTCTCTAATATTAATAACATCAACCAATATTTTAATTTGATCAACATTATTATTTATTTCATTACTACCAGTAATATAGCTACCACTTTTACTACCACTTGCAAATTCTCTAGGATTAATAAAATTATTAAATTCATCTAATATTTCTATATGTACATGTGAGCCATATGTTGGATCACTAAATGGTTTACTAGATAAAACTAAACCAGTATTACCTTGATGCGCTAATAACTGATTTGGTCTAACTATATCACCTACATTAACAACTATATCATTTAAATGACATAACTTTATAATATATTTCTTATTATCATAAATAGTTTCTAAATGTATTTGATTACCACCTAATTCATCACTACGCATCCTAATATTTTTCCCAGTTATAGATTCACAATTATAATAATTATCATCTCGCCAATTATTTTGATTATTTAAAAAATTATTATAATTAATACTATCTTCATGTGATTTAAATCTATTTATAATATTAACAACTTTACAAGTACTATTAATTGATACATCTGATAAATGATTACCAGCATAATCTTCCGCAGTTACATGGCTAGAAAAACTATTAGTAATTACTCTTTCACTACCTAAATAAATCATTTTGTCCTCTTAATTTCATTATTCTTTGATATAGATATACTAGTAGAACTTGGATTATAATTTATAATATTTTGTTTCTTTAAGGCCTCATATATTGATGATGCACCAACAAAACTAAACAGTCCTACCCATAATCCTTCTATCCAATTAATACTATAAAAAGTAATACTAAATGGTATACCAATTAAAAATGCTAACAAAATATTTAACCACATAACATGACATGGTTTAGTGATACAACTAAATGATTTTAATTTTTGTATTACAGCCATTAATATGACACTGAAAGTGATACTTACTCCAAGAAGTTCTAATAAAAGACTAGGTAAAAAATTTTCCATAAAATCCCTCCTTATTACTATTCACTTATTTATATTCAGGAAAATATAAAATGCTTGTTTTATAAACTAAATTGTTTGAAAAAAAATAGAAATGTGCTATTATATAGGTGGTGATATATATGTATGAATTAGCCTTGTTATTATTAAAAAAAATAAATGATTTAGGATATGTTGCATATATAGTTGGAGGTTATCCTAGAGATAAATATTTAAATATTGAGAGTTTCGATATAGATATTTGTACTAATATGAAACCTGATATGTTAAAAGAATATTTCAATGTAACTCGTGATAATGGTTATGGATCAGTAATAATAGATAATAAATTTGAAGTGACAACATTTAGAAGAGATACTTATGATAATTCTAGATATCCTAAAATAGAATATGTTAATAGTTTAGAAGAAGATTTAGAAAGAAGAGATTTTATTATCAATACTTTATGTATTGATTATAAAGGAAATTATATAGATAAATTAGGAGCTATTAAAGATATAGAAAATAAAATAATTAGAACAGTTAAAAATAGTAATGATAGTTTTAAAGAAGATCCTTTAAGAATAGTTAGAGCTTTAAGATTTAAAATAGACTTAAATTTTAAATTAAATAGTGATATAATAAATAGTATTAATGAATTTAGTTATTTATTAGATACTATAAGTAAAACTAGATTAGAAAAAGAAATAGAAAAATCACATAATAAAGAAGAATTAGTAGGTGAATTAAATGAAAGAAAAAGTAATTAATTTAATTAAAAATAGTAATATATCTGTTCCTAAATTATTATTATGTAATTATAAAGAATTAAAGATAACTGAAAAGGAATTAATATTATTAATATACTTAATAAATGAAAAAGATTTAACATTTAATCCTAAAGAAATAAGTAGAGAATTAAATAGTAATTTAGAAGATATAATGAATTTATTTGAATCATTAATTAATTCAGGATTAATAAAATTAGAAAATAAAAAAGTAAATGGAGCTAGAACTGAGATAATTAATTTAGATGAATTATATATCAAATTATCTCATTTGGTTATAGTTGAAGAAGAAGTAGAAAAAGAATCAACTATATATGATGTTTTTGAAGAAAAATTTGGTAGGACATTATCTCCTATGGAATATGCTATAATTGGTGGATGGTTAGATTTAAATTATTCTGAAGAAATAATTTTATTAGCGCTAGATGAAGCTGTTTATAATGGTGTTTATAAATTAAATTATATTGATAAAATACTTTATGAATGGAATAAAAAAGGTATTAAAAGTAAAGAAGATAAAATTAAAAATGATACTGAATTTAAGAGTAAAAAGGTAGAAAAAAAAGAATTAATAGATTACAACTGGTTAGAAGATGAATAGAATATTTGATTATCTTGATGAATTAATACCAAATCCAAAATGTGAACTTAACTACAATAAAGATTATGAATTATTAATATCTGTTATGTTATCTGCTCAAACAACTGATAAAAGAGTAAATGAAGTAACTAGTATATTATTTAAAAAATATGATTCTATAAAAAAATTAAGTGAAGCTAATATTGAAGATATAAAAAAAATAATAAAACCAATTGGTACTTTTAATAAAAAAGCTATTAATGTAATAGAAATAGCTAAATCATTATTAAATATAGGTTATGTACCAAATGATTATAATTATTTATTATCATTACCTGGAGTAGGTAGAAAGACTACTAATTTAGTTCTAAGTACAATATATAATGAACCATATATAGCAGTAGATACTCATGTATCTAGAGTATCTATTAGACTAGGTCTTGCTAATAAATTTGATGATGTATTAAAAATAGAACAAAAATTATATAAAAAAATACCAAAAGAAAGACTTAATAGGAGTCATCATCAATTAGTATTATTTGGTAGATATTATTGTAAGGCACAAAATCCATTATGTGATTCTTGTAAATTAAAAGACATATGTAAAAAAACGAAGAAATAAATTCTTCGCTTTTTTTATTCTATTACTTTTAATGTTCTAGTTTTAGTTATTGAAGTACCATTATAAGTAATTGTATATTTAATTGTATAAGTACCTGCAGCAGTAGTAGTAATAGCATCTACAGCAGTACTTCCTTTTGTATAAGTTTCTTTAATAGTTGCTTTACTAGTTATATCAGTAGTACCATCTAGTACTGTCATTATTGTTGAATAATCAGTAGGTTTTGCATAAGTATCACCAACTGATAATTCTGCTTCATTACTTTTTAATGTAGCTGTTAAAGCTGTACTAACATTTTTAAGTGATACAGTTACTTCAGCTCCACTACTAGCATTAGCAGTAAATATTGTGTAAGAAGCTACAACTACATATTTTGTAGGTGAACTAGATGTTACATCAATTGTTAATTTTGTATCACTAGTTTGTTTGATAAGAGTTAAATTACCACTATTATCTTTTGAATAAACTTTATAAACTAAGCTACCAATATTTGAACTATTATACTGATTTCTAGCACTTATAGCGCCATTTCTATGTCCTTCATCACCATATAATGATGTGAATAATTCATTTATTTTTGTACCATTAATTGCATTAGGACTTATTCCTGTCCAAGTAAGTGTTAATTTATTATTAGTAACTGTTCCTTTTAAGTTAGTGACAGAATCTAATTTACTAAATCTATCAGATACTTCAGTAGGTTCAGTTCCTTTTTTAAATAATTCTGTAACTCTTAAATCACCTGGTGTATATTCACTTGGTAATTTAGCAGGCCATGTACCAAATTCAACTTCAACCTCAGTAACACCTTCTGGTTTAGTCCAATTACTACCTTGTTTAAATACTCCTCTAGCAACTGCTTGGAATAATGTTCTATGATTTGCTGTATATGCAGTACTTACATAATTAGCATCTCTTTTTAAGTATCCATACCATACTGATATTGCATAGTCAGGAGATATCCCAGTTACCCATAAGTCATTAACTGCATTAGCAGGCCAATTTGGATGACTATTAAGGGTAGCATCATCAAAGTTTGATGTACCAGTTTTTGCTCCATAAGTAGCACCACCAATATTGTATTGACCATATAGTCCCATTTCAGCAGCACTTTGTAATAAAGATGTCATCATATAAGCAGTCTCTTCACTCATAACTTTATTTTTATTTATTTTTGTTTCAGTAGTTTCATCAGAATCTTTATAGACTATTTTTGTATAACTATAAGGCTCTATATAATATCCGCCATTAGCAAATGATGCATAAGCAGATGCCATAGTCAAAGTTGTTTCACCTGAATATCCACCGATAGAATGAGATTCATGAATAAGACCACTACTATCAACATCAGGATGTAATCCTAAGTTTTTAGTAAACTCTTGAATGTTAGAATTATCATTTGCTTGGAAAGCTTTAAGAGCTGGAATATTTCTTGATTGCCCTAAAGCAGTACGCATTGTCATTAATCCATTAAAACCTCTATCCCAGTTACTTACACCAACACCTGTTGAATAACTATGTGGTTCATCAGAGTATAAAGTATAAGTTGACCAGTTTTCATATTCTATACCTGGACCGTAATCAAATAATGGTTTAGAAGTAGATCCGATTTGTACTGGATTTTGTGTAGCGGTACTTAGTGTACGTTCTTTTGATTTATCGCGGCCACCACCAATAGCTAATATTGCACCAGTATTTACATCAACTACTGAAATACCTGCTGTAGCTACATCATTTGGCCATTTATATGTTTCACCAGACATAATTTTATTAATTAATGTTTGTTTTTCCTTATCCATTGTTGTATATATCTCCATAGGTGTAGTGGCAGGATCTAATCCATCAGGATTAGCATCACTTTTAGTATCTTCAATTACCTCATTAACAACAACATCAATAAATGCTTGCCATTCATTTCCAGCTTTAACATTGTTATTATTTAACATTTCTTCAACTGTAACAGCTTTTGCTATTTTATATTCTTCATCAGTAATATAACCATGTCTTTTCATTAGGTATAATACTGTGTTTCTTCTTTCTTCAGCTAATTCTGGATTGTTATATGGATCATAAGCATTAGGAGCTTGGAATAATCCTGCTATCATAGCTGCTTCAGCTAAGTTTAAATCTTTAGCACTTTTACCAAAATAAGTTTGAGAAGCTTGTTCAACACCATAAGCTCCACTACCTAAATAGTAAGTATTTGTATAAAATTCTAATATTTCTTTTTTAGTATATCTTTTTTCTACTTCAAATACAGAAACATAAATATCTGTAAATTTTCTGACTATTCCTTGGAATCCAGATGAAGCCATCTTGTATTTTTTATTTGTAAGATTATTTTTTACAACTTGCATAGTAATAGTAGAAGCACCACCACCACTAGATCCTCCTGATAAGACTTGTGTAGCACTAGCTTTTAAAAATCTAGCTAAATCGAATCCATTATGTTGGAAGAAATCAGCATCTTCAGTTGCTATAATGGCATCAATTAATACTTCAGGTAGTTCATCATAAGAAATTTTAATTCTTCTTTCAGCACCTAATTTAGCAATTATTTCACCATTAACATCATATATGATAGTTGATTCTTTAGCATATAAACTTTTTTCATCGAATTTTGGAGCATTTTTTACTATATACATAGCAAATCCAAAAATTGCTACCATAGCTAAAATGCAACCTACTATAAATATAATAAGAATAATTTTCCAAATTTTTTTCTTCTTTTTCTTTTCTTTAATAGATTGTGTTTTTGTTCTAGGCTTTTTTCTTTTCTTTCTTAAAATTTCTGGTAGAAAGAATATTGCATCTGCTATACCAATTATAATAAATGATTTAACAAATCCTAAACTTAAACAACCAGCTATTAATGCTATTAAACTAACTATTAATATTATAATGTTATCTTTATTTTTTAAAAATTTTTTCATAATACATCTCCTTCAAAATATATTCTATTTATAATACTTAAATAATCTAATCTTGGATTAAAATTATATTTAATTAAATACCCATTTTCTTCGAAGTATTCAATTGGAATAGATTTTCTTTTATTAGATTCAATATAGCTCATTAAATATTTTTCCTCTAATAAAAAAACTTTATCTAAACTGGTAAAACTAACTATTATAAAGCCTATTCCACCATGTTTAACAATTCTATTCAAATGTTCAATTTGATGTTTATGAATATTAGCTAGTGGAAAACTTTTTAGTTTAGTTTCTTTTGCTTCAAAGTCAATATATTTTCCTTTATATATACCATTATAATCAGTTGTTGATGGTATTTTAAAATGTGCTTCTTTTATAACAGCATCTATTCTTGATGGATAATCAACTTTATTTATAGTAATGGGTGTTGGTTTTTTATATATTATAGCTATATCATTAAGTCTATAATATTCGTTGGTAGCATTAATACTATCTTCTAAATCAATACCTCTATTACCATATGAAATGTTATTTTTATTAGTCTTTAAAATTCCACTTGGATATTTCATAAATATCACCATTATAAGTATACTATAAATATTAAAAAAATACTATATAAAAAAAAGAAAAAAGGTTCTAATTTTAACTAGTTTTGTCGAAAGTAATGAATATATATGTTTATTTTGTTAGAGTAATTATGGGTGATATAAATGAATAATTATAATATAATTAATTCTAAATTTGAGGAAATGATTTATGATATTAAGTGTGCGAAAAAAGAAGCTTTCATTTTAGGATTAAAAAAGACCTAATACATTGACAAAAGTCTTTTTTTTTGAGAGAATATATATGATTGTGAGGTAATTATAATGTATCAAGAAAGAATTTTACTTACTGGAAAAGATATTTTAGAAAAAGAATTTAAAATTGACACTAGAGGTTATAGACCACAAGAAGTAGATAAGTTTTTGGATGCTATTATAAGAGATTATGAAGAATTTTCTTCTATAATAAAAGAAACAGAAGAAGATAAAAAAGAACTTATTGAAGAAAATATCAGATTAAAACAAGAAATAAGAAATCTTAAAACGAAAATAGAATTGTTAAAAGAAAACACTAATGATGATTCTACATCAACTGCAGATGTTTTAAGAAGAATATCAAGATTAGAAAAAATAATTTACGGAAAAGAATAATATTTTGACAGACGCTGCATTGTTAGTAATGTAGAGGAAAGTCCATGCTCGCACAGTCTGTGATGACTGTAGTGTTTGTGCTTAGGGAAAAAATAACCTAAGGTAAGGTAACTTAACGGCTTCGAAATAACCTAAGTTTTTAATATGGTTAGAGTAGATATAAAAGTGCCATAGTGACGATGTATATCAGAAATGATATAAGTGGAACGAGGTAAACCCCGCAAGTGAGAAACCCAAATTATGGTAGGGGAGCTTTAATGAGGAAAATGAACCAAGTTAAGGATCGAGAGATAGATAAATGTTTGCAACCTTTTAGGTACAGAACATGGCTTATTAAATGTTATAAATATATAGAGGTGTTATATGAAAGAAATTGGGGAAGAGTTTAAGACAAAAAGAGAAGAGATAGGTATAACAATTGAGGAAGTTAGTAGTGATCTTAAGACAGATGCTATAATTATAGAGAATTTGGAGAGTGGAAATCATAAAGTTTTTAAAGATATTTTAGAACTTAAAGATATGGTTTCTTCTTATGCTAAATATTTAGGTCTTAATGATGAATTTTTTTTATCAAAACTTGATGATTTTTTGTTTGAAACTACTTCAAAAATAAGTATAGAAGATATACAAGAGAGGCTAAAACAAGAGAAAGTTAAAAAAGAAGAGAAAAAGATAAGAACTCCTTACACTTTAGAAATAGAGAAAAAAAAGAGTATAACTTTAATTATTATTTTATTTTTAGTAGTAATTATCTTGGTGATTTTTTATGTTCTTTTGAAGCAATTATATTTTTAGGAGGAAATTAGTATGAAATTTAATGTACCAACAAAACTTACTTTTTTAAGACTTGTTTTATCTGTTTTAATAGTAATATTATTATTATTTCCATTTTATAGAATTGGATTTGAATTTTACACATTTTTATTTCACAGCATTTTAATTGATGTTAGATATATTCTTTGTGGAGTTATATTTATTTTAGCTTCATTTACAGATTATTTAGATGGATATCTTGCTAGAAAAAATAAAGAAGTTACTGATTTTGGTAAATTCTCTGATGCTATTGCTGATAAAGTTTTAGTAAATTCAGTTATAATAATTTTTGCAGCTCAAGGATTTATTCCTGCGATTATACCAGTTATTATAGTAGTAAGAGATATAATAGTAGATGCTATAAGAATGAATGTTGCTGGTAAAGGAGTTGTTCAAGCTGCTAAGATGAGTGGTAAAATTAAGACTG
>CAZYWD010000012.1:0-9624 GCA_964651795.1 uncultured Muribaculaceae bacterium | reverse complement strand
TCATTCTTGATGTTGCTAGCGATGCTTCACATCCAGCATGTCCTCCACCTACTACAATTATTTCATATTTCATATAAATCACATTCCTTTTAACTTTTCATATTATACTATTATTTTGATTTTTATACAATAAAGAATAATATTTTTTTATTATCATATAATTTATTGGTGATACTATGAAAGAAAAATTAAATCTACTATTTTTAAGTGATATTAACAAGTTTATAGGAAATGAAAAATTTGAATACATGGTAACAGAGGATAAAGGTATATATATTGTTAGACCATTACCACCTGTATTTAATGAATATTCTGCTATTTTAAGATCATATTTGGCTTATGATTATGATAATTTATCTGAAGTAAACCAAGTCTTATTTAAAAATCATTATAATTGTTTTAGCTTAGTTGAAGATAATAAATATCAAAAAGATGTTAAAATATATAAGTTTAAAAAAAATAAAAGTTAGAAAAATTTTCTAACCTTTTTATTTACCTAAACAAAATCTACTAAATAATTCATCTACAAACTCATCTTCATATGTAGTACCAATTATTTCACCTAATAAATTCCATATAGTTTTAATATCTATTTCTAACATATCTATTGATACATTATTATTAATACTATTTTCTAATTCAATAATTTTTTCATTAACATTTTTTAATATTGCGACACTTCTAGCACTTGTTAAATAAGTTAAATCTTCTTTATCAATATTTTCTAAATTAAATAATTCTTTTATTTTATTTTTTAATTCTTCAATACCATTATTATTAATAGTACTAATATAAATAATATTATTATCATTTAATAATTCTTCATTAATATTTTTTTCTAAATCAATTTTATTAATAATAATTATATGATTCTTATTTTTAATTTTATTTAATATTTCTAATTCTTCATTAGTTATTTTTTCATTATTATTTAAAACAAATAATATTAAATCTGATTTATCTATTAATTCTAAACTTTTATTAACACCTATTTTTTCTACTATATTATCAGTAGTTCTAATTCCTGCAGTATCTATTATATTTAATAAAATACCATCAATATTAACTGTTCCTTCTACTATATCTCTAGTAGTTCCTTCTATATCAGTAACAATAGCTTTTTCTTCTTCTAACAAAGTATTTAACAAACTACTTTTTCCAACATTAGGTTTTCCTATTATAGAAGTAGTAATACCCTCTTTTATTATTTTACCATTATTAGTTTCTTTTAATATTTTAGTTATTTTAGTTTTAATATTAGTTATTTTTTCTTTTAATAATGGTATTGTTATTTCTTCAACATCATCATATTCTGGAAAATCAATATTAACATCTATATTTGCTAAAACTTGGACTAAATCATCTCTTAAATCTATTATTAATTTAGATACTTTACCACTTAATTGATTGAGCGCTAAATCACGAGCTTTATCTGTTTTTGCTTCAATTAAATCCATTATACCTTCAGCTTCTTCTAAATCAATTCTTCCATTTAAAAAAGCTCTTTTAGTAAATTCTCCAGGTTCCGCTAATCTACAACCATTTACTAATAATAATTCTAATATTTTATTAGTTGTACTTATTCCACCATGACAATTTATTTCAATTACATTTTCTTTAGTAAAAGTTTTTGGTTCTAACATAACATTTACTAAAACTTCATCTATTAATTTATTATTTTCTTTAATATATCCATAATTAATTGTATGGGATTTTACAATAGATAAATCTTTTGAAAATATTTTATTAACTATATTAACAGCTTCATTACCACTTACTCTTATTATAGATATAGCACCTATTCCCATAGATGTCGATATTGCTGCTATTGTATCATCCATGATTTTCACGAACCTTTCTCTTAATACCAATTAATTTAGGTAAATCTTTTGGATATTTAAATACTTCTAAAGAAACATATTTATCTACTAAAGTTACTATCCATCCTTCTGTATATTTAGGAGGTATTTTATTTAATGGAAACATATGTCTTAAAATAATATTATCTATCTTTTCATTCATCATTTCTGGAAAATGAACATGTGAATTTAATAAAGCATCTTTTGAATGTGTAAAACCATGTAATTCTAAAAATTTATGTTTTGCCATATTATCTTGCCATGGATCACAATAAAAATCATGCAATAAACCACCAATTGCAGCACTCTTATAATCTTTATGAAATTTTTTTGCTACATAATAAGATAATTTAGACACAGCTAAACAATGATCATATACACTTACATTGCTATGATGTTTAAATTCTTTTCTTGCTTGAAATTCATCACTAGCAAGTATTGGATATATTATTTCATAATATTCGCTTTTTTCCATATGTGTCATAAATATCACCTATATATATTCTATCATAAAAAAAGAAAATTAAAACATTTTAATCTTCTTTATATTTAATTGTAACATGTCTATCTTTACCTTCTCCAACACTCTCAGTTTCAAGATTTGGATATTCACCTACTATAGTGTGTACCAATCTTCTTTCATAAGAATTCATAGAATCTAAAGAAACAGTTAATTTTGTTTCATTTACTTCATTAGCAATTTGTCTTACTAATCTTTCAATATTTTTCATTTTTTTAATTTTATAATTAGATACATCTAAATTAACTTTAATACTAATACTTCCAGCATTTCTAATAGCTTGTCTTAATATGGTTTGAATAGCATTTAATGTTTTTCCATCTTTACCTATTAATATTGAATTATTATCTGATACAAGTGTTACACTGAATATATCATCTGCTTCTAATACTTCAGAATCAATATTAATATTCATTAAATTACCTAATTCTTTAATAAAATCTTTAATAAATATTTCAACATCTTTTTTCTTTAATACTGAA
This sequence comes from uncultured Muribaculaceae bacterium, assembly GCA_964651795.1. Taxonomy (GTDB): domain Bacteria; phylum Bacillota_I; class Bacilli_A; order RF39; family UBA660; genus CAJOJO01. The sequence goes on along the minus strand of CAZYWD010000012.1, from coordinate 6,763 downwards.
ATAATATATTTTGATCCTTTAAATAATTTTCCTTCAACAAAGTCAGATTTTAAAAATAAATCTTCTTTTTTACAATTTAATTCTTCTAATATTTTATTTAATACTTCTTCTTTATCTTTTCCTTCATATGTTAATATATTAAGCATGTTTAGCACCTCCATTTTTAATATTTCTTTTTACTATTAAATTTTGGAATATTGTGAATGCACTTGATGTGATCCAATATATAGCGATACCTGCTGAAATTGTAAATGATGCTATAACCATAGTTACCATCATTATATTTCTCATCATTTTCATTTGTTTTTCTTGTTCAGCACCCATTGCAGCTCCACTATTTAATTTAAATGAATAGAAAGTAGTTAATATTACTAATAACATTAATATTATATATTGCCACTCACCATTATTTAGTACTGCAACAGCTGGGCTTGTTCCTAATTGGAATCCCCATAAATTTCCTTCAAATAATACTGGTACCCTATTAATTGCTTCTAAGAATGCAAAGAATAATGGAATTTGAATGAATGCAAATAAACATCCTGATAATGGACTTATTTCGTATTTTTTATAAATAAGCATCATTTCTTGTGATTTTTGCATCATTGCTTGTTGATCATTTTTATTTGAATATTTCTTTTCTAATTTATCTAATTCAGGTTTAGCTTTCTTTAAATTTTCAGATTGTAAAGCTGATTTTTTAGTAAATGGATAAACAACTCCTCTAATTAATAGAGTTGCTAATATAACAGCTACACCATAATTTTTAACTAATTTACCTAATTGAATAATTAACCAAGCTAATGGTTGAACAAATATTGTAGTCCATAAACCATCATATTTTTTATTTACTACTGGCATTTCAGTACATTTTGGTAATTTTTTATATTCTACTTTATTAGCATCATATAAACCTAATATAGTTTTATCTTCTGGTTGACATAAGATATTTAATGTTAAATTTTGACCTGTTTTTTCATTTTTTACTACTTTTTTATCTTCAGTTTGAACATACTTTGTACATCCTGTTAAACTCATAACTAATAAAAGTAACAATAATATTTTAGTTGTTTTCTTTTTCATTTTTTTCTCCTTTAATAATATTTAAATTTGATAGGCAACTTAATAAATCTTTTTCCATTTCTTGATATGATCTATCTAAAACACCCTTCCTTACTATTATAATACAATTAAAGTTATTTTGGTAGATTTTTTTATCAATTATATTTTTTAATTGTCTTTTTATTTTATTTCTACCTACTGCATTACATATTTTTTTACTAATTGATAAACCAAAATGATATATATTAAAATTATTATTTTTTTCTAAATATATAATATAATCTTTATATTTATATGGTTTTGTTGTTTTTATTATTCTAGCAAACTCTTCATTTTTTTTAATTATATTAATTTTTTTCATGAATACCTCCTAAATAGTAAAAAACCACCTTTTACAGTGGTGTTATTAATGAGATAAAACTTTACGTCCTTTTTTTCTTCTTCTATTGATTATATTAGTTTTCATTCTTGCAAAAAATCCATGTTTTTTACTTCTTTTTCTATTATTTGGTTGAAATGTTCTTTTCATGTAATCCACCTCCTGAACTAATTCAAATCTCTCATTGCTTTATTAATTATATAGATAAATCCTTTATTTGTCAATAAATTTGTTAAAATTAATGAATATTTAGTTTTCCACATTATAATTTAATAAAATATTGTAAATTTATCTATTTATGCACATTTATGTGTGTAAAATTTTAACATATGTTAATTAAAAAAATTAGTTTTCCACAATTTTGTTAATAAATTAGTTTTTACTATATATTTACATATCTATTTTTGTGGATAAAAAAGTGAATTAGTGGTGCATAAAATATTTATCTTTTTTTTATCAAAAATTGCTTTGTTTTTCTTAAAAATTAAGGTAAAATAGTGTTATACGATTTTGGAATAGGAGGTAATATTGTGGATAATAAGATTCTATGGGATAATTGTTTAACAAAAATTAAAGATGAATTATCCCCAATTACCTTTGATACTTGGTTTTCTGAAACAAAATTATATAATATTGTGGATAACAAAGTAACACTTACAGTTCCAATGCATGTTGTTAAAAAAATGTTGATGGAAAATTATAATGATTTAATAGAAGAAACATTTACTGATATTTCTGGTTCTAACTTTAAATTTGAATATTTAACTGAACAAGAAATAGAGGATAATATTAAAATTGATACTAATAATCTTGGTGTCCCATCAATTAATTCATTTGAATCAAATTTAAATCCTAATTATACTTTTGATAATTATATAATAGGGGAAAGTAATAAATTTGCTAAAATGACTGCAATTGCGGTTGCTGAAAAACCTGGTAAAATGTATAATCCTTTATTTATATATGGAAAAAGTGGATTAGGTAAAACACATTTAATGCATGCAATAGGAAATTATATTAAAGAAAATTCAAATAATAGAGTTTTATATGTAACATGTGAAAAATTTGTCGAAGATTTTGTTGGAATTAATAAAAAAATAGATGGAGAAAATAATTTAGATGCTATTCAAATATTTAAAAGAAAATATAGAGATGTAGATGTATTAATTATTGATGATATTCAATTTTTAGGTAATAGAGTAAAAACTCAACAAGAATTTTTTAACACATTTAATGAATTATATGATAAAAATAAACAAATTATTATTTCATCAGATAGTTCACCAGATGATTTAAAATTATTGGAAGAGAGATTAACAACTAGATTTAACTGGGGTATTACAATACCTATTGAACAACCTGATTTTGAACTTAGAATGAAAATTATAGATAATAAATTATTAGGACATATATTAGCTGATGAATTTAGTTTAGAAGTAAAAGAATATATAGCTAGTAATTGTACTACTGATATTAGAAAATTAGAAGGCGCTATTACAAGAGTTACTGCTTATGCTACTATGATGGGTGGATCAAAAATAACACTTGATTTAGCTAGTGAAGCTTTAAAAGATTATTTTGTAAAAAGTATTGTATCTAAAAATAAAATAGATAAAATACAACAAATAGTTGCTACTAATTATAATATTTCAGTAGATGATTTAAAAAGTAAAAAAAGATCATCTAATATAGCACTACCAAGACAAATTGCTATGTATATATGTAGAGTACATTTAAATGAACCTTTACAAAAAATAGGAATAGAATTTGGTGGTAAAGATCATACAACAGTTATGCATTCTGTAGATAAAATAAATAAGAAAATTAAAGAAAATAATGAGTTTCAATTAGAAATTGATAAAATAATAAATAAAATATAATGTGTATAAAAATTAATAATACACATTATATAAACATTTTATTAACATAAAAAAATTTATAATATAGCTTTAAAAATAAGCAATAATTATACTTTTACACAATTTCTACAAACATAATAATAATAACAATTCATAAATAATAAAAATAAAGGAGGTTTTAATTATGAATTTAGAAATAAAACAAAATATACTATTAGAAAACTTAAACTATGTAATTAAAGGAATATCAACTAAAAATATAATACCAATATTAAATTGCATTAAATTTGAATTAACACAAGATGGTTTATATATGACAAGTACTGATAATGAAAGTACAATTAAAACATTTATTGAATCAAATGAAATAGAAAATATAAAAGAATGTGGAGATATAGTAGTTTCTGGAAAATATATTTATGAAATTATTAGAAAATTACCTAATGAAATTATAAAAATAGAAGAAATTATAGATAATAAAATAAATATATCAACAGCTAATTCTTCATTTAATTTAAATTGCAATGATATAAATGAATTTCCTGAAATAGATTTAAGTGATAGTAAAAATCCAATTAAAATAAATAAAAAATTATTTAAAACATTAGTTAAACAAACATCATTTGCTACATCAACTCAAGAAAATAGACCTGAATTTACTGGTATTAATATTATTATTAATAAAAATAAATTAGAATGTACTGCTACTGATTCATATCGTTTAGCAAAAAAATATATAGAATTAGAACAAGAACTAGAAGAAAATATTAATATAATAATACCTAATAAAAATATAGTAGAATTAGAAAAAATGTTAATAGATAATGATGATTTATTAGAAATGCACATATTTAATAATAAAGTATTATTTAAATTTGATAATATTATAATGATGACAAGATTAATAAATGGTAATTATCCTGATACTAATAAATTAATTCCAACAAGTTTTAATTTAAGTATAACTACTAATTTAAAAGAATTTTTTAATGCTATAGATAGAGCTAGTTTATTAACAAGTGAATATGATAAAAATACAATTAAATTAGAATTAGAAAATAATATTATTAAAATATCTTCAAATATTCCAGAAATTGGATATGTTGAAGAAAAAATTAATATAGAAGAAAAAAATGATTCAAAATTTAAATTATCATTTAGTTCTAAATATATGTTAGATGCATTAAAAGTATTAGAATGTGAACAAATAACATTAAATTTTAATGGAGAAGAAAAACCAATTATTATAAAAAATATAATAGATGATGGTGTAATTCAATTAATATTACCTGTTAAAACTTATTAAAAATAGAAAATTTTTCTATTTTTTTTTATTTCGACAAAATAATACAAACAAACAATATATAGTACAAACCATTAGATTTATTTCTAATTAGAAAGGGGGTCTATGATAATGGATGAATATGAAATAAATTCAGATACTTTAGCGCTTATTTCTATAAATGATAAACAATCTAAAGTAATAGAAAATGAAAATATTTATATTATTAATAAAACAACAAATGAAATTATAGACCATAGTTGTAGATATTTTGGTAGTTCTTATTTAGGTAGGCATGAAGGAACTAAAAATTTAATAGGAGTTAATTATAAAACTCCAATATTAATAGAAGAAACAAAAAATATTATATTTTTTCCAACTTGTTCTACAAGATTAAATAATTGTAATTGGATATCATTAAATAAAATAAAAGATTATTATAAAGAAAATGAAAAATGTAAAATAATATTTAAAAATGATATTGAATTAGAAGTAAATATATCACTAGGTTCACTAGAAAATCAAATTTTAAGATCTACATTATTAGAATCAGTAATTAGAAAAAGAAAAAATAATATATAAAAGATAAAAATAAGCAAAAAGCTTATTTTTTATTAATTTTTGTGATATAATTGTATTGTGTGTATAGGAGTACTACAATAGCTAAATTTTGAAAATTAGGCCATTAAATTGAAAAAGAGGGTGTTTAATGTATATAAATGACATAAATATTGTTAATTTTCGTAACTATGATAAATTATCATTAAAATTTAATAAAGGAATAAATATAATTTATGGAAATAATGGTCAAGGTAAAACAAATTTAATAGAAAGTTTATATGTTTTAGCATTCACAAAATCACATAGATCTTATATAGACAATAATTTAATTAAAAAAAATAAAAATAATTTAAAAGTAAATGGAAATATATATATTAATAAAATTAAAAGTAAATTAGAAATTCAAATAAAAGATAATAATAAAATATTAAAAATGGATAATAATGAAGTAAAAAAAATAAATGAATATATATCTAAAATGAATATAATTATATTTTATCCAGATGATTTAGAATTAATAAAAAATTCTCCAAATATAAGAAGAAAATATTTAAATTTAGAATTAAGTCAATTATATAGTAATTATTATGTCTTAATAAATGAATATAATAAAATATTAAAAATAAGAAATGATTATTTAAAGAAAAATTCTAAAAATGATAAAACTTATTTTGATATAATTACTAATTATTTAATAGATAAAGCAATTCAAATTTATAGAATTAGAAATAAATTTATTATTAAATTAAATAATAATGTAACAAAAATATATAAAAATTTAACAGGTTTAGATAATTTTAATATTATATATAAAACTTCTATAGCTTTTGATAATTATGAAAAAGATTATTTAAAAACTATATTAGAAAAAGAATTTAAAAATATATATCAAAAAGAAATAAAATATAAAATGACTTTAATAGGACCACATCGTGATGATTTAGAATTTTATATAGATAATAAAAATATAAAAGAATATGGATCACAAGGTCAACAAAGAATGGCTGTTTTAGCACTTAAATTAGCTGAAATAGATATTTTTAAACAATATAAAGATAGTTACCCAATTCTTTTATTGGATGATGTATTTAGTGAATTAGATAAACGTAAAAAAAATAATTTATTAAAATATATAAATAATGATATTCAAGTATTAATTACAACAACAGATTTATCTAATATAAGTAAAAAATTATTAGATAAAGCAAAATTAATACAAATAGAAGATGGTAATATAAAAAAAATCAAAGAGGTGAATTAAATGGAAGAAACAACAAAAGAACATTATGATGCGTCTGATATTCAAGTATTAGAAGGATTAGAAGCAGTAAGAAAAAGACCTGGTATGTATATAGGTACTACAGATGTAAAAGGTTTACATCATTTAGTGTGGGAAATAGTTGATAACTCAATAGATGAGGCATTAGCAGGATATTGTAATAATATTGAAATAGTTATAAATAAAGACAATTCAATAACTGTAAAAGATAATGGACGTGGAGTACCAATTGGGATTCACGCTAAAACGGGTATATCTACAGTTGAAACAGTTTACACAGTATTACATGCTGGTGGTAAATTTGGTGGAGGCGGATATAAAGTATCTGGAGGATTACATGG